>JABDJY010000377.1 GCA_013003285.1 Alphaproteobacteria bacterium
GCAATCAACCGGTCGGGGTTTCGCGCGTTCTGTGGGTCAACCAAAAGACCCGGATCGCCCACTATCGCGAGATCGAGTTTTAACGCGGCAACGTGCGTGAATTGCAATCGATCCTGTGCTCACCGACCTGCGTGGTTTTGACCAAGCGGCATACGCTCAACTTGCCAGCGGCGCGATCAACGAACCAAATATTTGATCCAGACGAGACGGTTTCGACGACTGATTTAATATCGCGAGTGCCACTGCCCAAAACGGCCAAGGTTGCCGCCGGCGCACCACGAAACACTTGCACCCGCGCTTCGCGTATTTCGGTAATGCTTGCCGATTGGCCGCCGCCCCGTATCACTTGGACATCTTGCTGATGGGCGTTGGCAATTCCTGTTGGTGCCAATCCAGCGACCACAACCGCAGCTGCGGCGCCAATTCGAATAGCGTTCATGGATATACTCCCCGTTCCAGTTGACCTGGGAATTATGACCGGTCGGGAGAGTCGAGGCCAGCGGCCCGGTGCGGATAGCTTATCGGGCAGAAGATTACGGCTTTTGATTCTTCACCAGCCACGCCTGCGCCTGACGTTGTGCCTCGGCAACCTGTTCGGGGGTCATCGCCGCGGCGATATCATCGCGCAACTGACCGGCGTCGGCATGGCCTTGGGCCGCCGCTAGATTATACCACATGTGGGACTGCACCACGTCGCGCGGCACGTCGGGGGATCCCCGTTCATAAAGAACACCCAGGTTCAACTTGGCAAACAAATTGCCCTGCGCCGCGGCCGCCCGATACCACGCCGCCGCTTCAACATAATCTTGCGGTACACCAGCGCCCTCTTCATACATAACGCCGAGATTTTGCTGCGCGCGCGGATGGCCGTTTTCGGCCGCACGGCGATACCATTTCACGGCCTCGGCATCGCTCTGAGGCACCCCCAGCCCCCGTTGGTACATGGCGCCGATATTACGCTGTGCGTCGGCATCTTCGTTTTCGGCGAGCGGAGTCCAAATATTCAACGCGCCGGCATAGTCTCCGTCCTGAAAGGCCGCAACACCTGCGTTATAGTCCTGGGCAACAGCCGGCGTGCCAGCCAGTATTACAGCGGCCACCAAGGCACATATTAAGTTTTTCATCGCGCCAAGGTAGCATCAATTCGCGGGATGAAAAACGGCCTAAACGCTGCAATAGTGCGGCGTTACGCTGCGGCCGACCCCACCTCCGAACGCCGCTTGGCCTCATAGGTCTCGATCGCGGCGAGCGCGCAGTGCAACATGGGCGTTTCGATGCCTTGGGCAGCGGCACGGCGAACCATATCGCCGATGACATGTTCGCCCTCGGTCGGCCGCCCGGCCTCTACATCACGCAACATGGAGGCGGCGAACGCCGACCCGCGCTTGGTGAACATGCCGTTGTAGGCCTCCAAGGTCGACGCGGTGACCGGATGGCCCAAAGCCGCCGCGGTGTCCCGGCATTCAGCCAGTGCCGCAAGCAGGAACGCCTCACCCGAAGGGGCTTCGAGAATTTCGCCGATGACCGAACGTGTAATGATGTTCGCCGTGGCCAGCGCCGACAACATGGCGAATTTATCCCACATGTTCTGAACAATATCGGCGCTGAATTCGATATCGCACCCTACGGTCTCGTTCAACGCCGCGAATGCCTCGGCACGTGCCGATGGTTTACCGTCGAGCTCGCCGAAGACGATCCGTTGAAAATCACCAAAATGGCGGATTTCGCCGGTCGCGGAATCCAGTGCGGCGCCGATATAGCAAGTGCCGCCCCAAACATTGTTCTCGCCGAACCGTTCCTGCAGCCGCTCAACATGCTGCAAGCCATTGAGCAACGGCAGCGCCACGCTATCGGGCCCCATCGCCGGTGCAATCGCCGTCATGGCATCGTCCAAATCATAGGCTTTGCACGACAGCAGCACGACGTCGTAAGGCGCGGTGATCTCGTCGCTGGCGATGGTGGTCACCGGCACCGCAAAATCACCGCCGTAACCGCTGCGCACCACGATGCCATTCTCGTCAAGCTGCGCGCGCCGGCGCGGGCGGACCAGAAACGTAACGTCCGCCCCGCCCTCTGCGAACCGCCCGCCAAAACATCCACCGACTCCGCCGGCACCTAAAACCAAAATACGCATATTTAAACCCACCCTTTTGAACCGCAAAATTCAAGAAAACTAATTCGTGCTTGCGCTATCTAGCCACAGTTTAGACGCTTCGCTAGTGTCTCGCCTAACGTTGCGCCACCGCTGATAGGATATATTCGCATGACTAATACACAATCCGGCGCCACCCCACGCCGCGCGCTGGTGACTGGCGCCTCACGAGGGATTGGACGTGAAATTGCCCTGACCTTGGCGCGCAACGGTTTTGACCTCGCCGTCACCGCTCGCGAAATCGATCGGCTCGACGATGTCATGAGCCAACCTGAAATGGCCGGGGTAAACGCAATTCCTATTGCTGTGGAGCTAACGTCTCACGATAGCATCAACCAAGGTTTCGATACTGCCGTTGAAGGCCTCGGCGGCCTCGATGTGCTGATCAACAATGCTGGGCGTGCGCTAATCAAACCGGCAATCGATGTGACCTGGGAAGATTGGGATTCTGTCGTCGATGCCAATTTGAAGGGCGCCTACTTCCTCTCTGGCCGGCTGGCACGTCATTGCATCGACGCCAACCGGCCCGGTGCTATCGTCAACATAGCGTCCACACATGGTTTGACCGGACTTGCCGGCCGCACGGTCTACGGAATCTCGAAAGGCGGCATGATCCAGATGGCCCGAATGCTGGCGATCGAATGGGCTGAGCAAGCCATTCGCGTTAATTCCGTCGCCTTATCTACTGTGATGACCGAATCGCGTCAGGAAATGTTGAAAGATCCCGAAGTGCGGGCGCGCATGCTCGGCCGCATCCCATCCGGGCGTTTTCCCGAGCCGGACGAAATCGCCGCGGCGGTACGCTATCTCATCAGCCCAGAAGCGGTCTCCATCACTGGGCATACTTTGGTCGTCGATGGCGGGCTGACGGCGGCCTAAACATCAGCGCATCATTGTCTCGTCCAGGGCTTTGTCCGGACTAATAATGGTTTGACAATTCCGACCAGATGTTTGAGTGTCTGCACGGGTGGTTAGACCCATACGCACCAATGAATAAGAGCTCGAAAAGGGCTCATGAGGTGATCAAGGGAGTAGTTCGACGTGCGCGAATCACGCCCGAAATTCGGGAGGAATCTATGAAATTATTGACCAACGCCGCTATCGGCGCGGTGTCTGCCATTGCTCTGATGGGCGCGGCAACGCTTGCGAATGCGGCCGAACTGAATGCTCAAGAAAAAGCACTTATCGCCGGCGCCAAAGCCGAAGGCGAAGTCACCATCATCAATCCGCTGTTCAGCGATCGCACCGGCCAACGTATGGCTGCGGCTTTCAAAGAGCGTTATGGCCTCGGTGACGATTTTAAGTTTAACAACCTGCGCAAAGGCACTGGCGCCACGGTGGCTCAGGTCCGCCAGGAAATCCAAGCCGGCAAATTCACCGTCGACGTTATCTTGGTCAGCGCCCCAGGCTTCTTTGATGCCGCCCAGAAACGCGACGCTTTCCTAGAGCTCGATAGCGGCTATTGGAAAGACAGCGCAGGCTTGGTGGAATCAGCCGGACAGTATTCGGCCTATCCGCACGTTGTTACGCCTCTGGCCTATACGTTCCAGCCGGTCTGGAACGCGTCGTGCCCGGGAATGGAGAACTTCAGCGTCTCGTCCTATGGCGATGCCATCAAGGAATCGTTGAAGGGCAAGACGATTTCGTCGGATATCACCAAGAGTTTCACCTACACCAATACGGTGATCGCCCTTGGCGAAGCTAACGCTGTTGATTTCAACGCGTTCTGGCCGGCTCTGAAGACGACCGATCCGATCGTCGAGTTCCGCACCGAGCCGAAGATGCAGATGCTTATCTCGTGTCAGCGTCCTTTCGATATGTGGAACCTGTCGGGCCGCGTCTATCAGAACGTCCTGAAATCGCCCGACCTCGCCGATAAGATCAAGATCGGTTCCTACGAGGAAGGCCAAGTGTTGCTGGGCAACCAGACAGCCGTCCTGAAAGGCGCCAAGCACCCGAACGCCGGCAAACTGCTGGTCGAGTTCTTGCTGAGCGAAGAAGGCTCGGATCTGTTCGTCGAAGGCGAAGCGATCTACAGCCTGCGCGAAGGCTACACGCCACCTGCCGCCGCCGCGCCTTACCTGCTTGATTTAAGCAAGGTAAAGCTCATCGGTATGAAGGATTGGATCGGCGCCCAGAACCAGTTCAAGGATGTCCGTGAACAGTGGCAGAAAAACTTCAGGTAGACCCTAAGTCCCTGACGTAATATGGGGCTCCGCCCCTAAAGCGGAGCCCCATACCTTCATGAGTTTTTAGCGCGGTGGCGGGCTGAGTTATGCCCTCCGTTCCGCAATCCAGTTGCCGCCAGCAATGTGGGAATACAATGACCACACAATCCCTCCCGAGAACCGTCGAACGCTCGCTGTGGGCCAACCGCCTGCGCGCCCTGTTAACCCAGGAAAATATCATCACCATTATCGTCAGCCTGATTGTTGGCGCGGCGGTGATATTGCCTCTGCTGACCTTGTTTGTCAGCAGTTTCAAGGTTCTCGATCCGCTTGGATGGGACACCACATGGGGGTTCGGTAACTACGTCACCCTGTTCACCGATCGCATCATCCCGAAGGCTTTCGTCAATACCCTGATTATAAGTACCGGTTCGACGATCTTGGCGACGGGCCTGGGCGTATCGCTGGCCTGGATCAACGCCCGCACCAACTGCCCCGGCCGCGACTATCTCGAACCGTATAATCTGATTCCGTTTTTTCTCTCGCCGTTTATCGGGGCGATAGCCTGGCACAATTTGGGCGAGCCGCAAACCGGTTTGCTGAACAATCTGGCGCGCGATGTGTTTGGCATCGAAGGCGCGCTTATGAACATCGACACCATTTGGGGTGTGGTTTGGGTCACCGGTATTTTCTTCGCGCCATTGGTCTATTTATTCGTTGTCGGCTCGCTGCGGCGCATGGATCCCTCGCTGGAGGACAGCGCGCGCACCACCGGCGCCGGCCTGTGGCGAACGACCATGACGGTAACCCTGCCGCTGGTCATGCCGGGCATCCTGTCCGGTGCAATCATCGTCTTCGTAACGAGCGCCGGTGAATTCGGCGTGCCTTTCAAACTCAGCGCGCCCTATGGCTGGGAAACGCTGACCACACAGATCTTCTCCAAAGCCGTTGGCGACGACGCGAACCATTTCCTCGGCGCCACGATGGCCATGTCGCTGGGCATTATCACGGTATTCCTGATCTGGATTCAGCAGCGCTATATCGCGCCGCGCTCGTTCACCACGGTGACCGGTAAGGGTTTCCGCCCCAACGTGCTGGATTTGGGCAAGTGGCGTTGGCTTGCCTTTGGCTACAATCTGAGCTTCATTTTTGTCGCCGTCATCCTGCCCATCGCCTGCCTGATCATTGTCAGCCTACACCCGGTGTGGACGGGCAAGATCATTCCCGAGGCCATGACGTTCAATAACTACGTGAAGACCTTGTTCTTCTGGCGTCCCGACGCAATTCAGGCGGCCACCAACGGTATCGTCAACAGTTTGATTTTAGCCTTTGGCGGCTCGACCATTGCGATGGTGATGGCGCTGGTTGTCAGCTACATGATCCACCGCACCAAGGGTTTCGGCGTTCGCCTGCTCGATTTCCTGTCGGTCGTGCCAATCGGCTTCCCGGGTATCGTCTTGGCCATGGGCGTGCTGGTCACCTACATCCAGACGCCGATCTACGCCACATTGTGGATCTTGATGCTGGCCTACATCACGCGCTTCTTTCCCTACGGCCAGCGCAATATCTCGGCGATTATGATGGCAATCTCCGAAGAGCTCGACCAAAGCTCGCGCATGGCCGGCGCGTCCTGGTTCACGACCCTGTGGCGGATCACCATTCCCCTGCTCAAACCGGGAATATTTGCCGGATGGATCCTGCTGTTCATCATCTTCCTGCGCGAATTGTCGATCTCGATCATCCTGTTCTCGACCGGCACGGAAACGCTCTCGGTTGGCGTCTACTATCTGACCAACTTCGAAAACGAACCGCTCACCGCGGCGCTATCGATGGCACAAACAGTGGTGCTGCTGATCGCCATTTACGTCTTCCGGCGCGTCGCCGGGCGCGAAGCCCTCACCGCCTAGCGCAGATTGGATTGCAGTAAGATGAATAGCGAAAACCAAGGCGCCTATCTCGAGGTCGAAAACCTCGTCAAATGGTTCGGTGACGACCCGGCCGTCGATAATATTTCCTTCGGCATTCCCAAAGGCGCGTTCCTGACGCTGCTGGGCCCGTCGGGCTGCGGCAAGACGACAACGTTGATGAGCGTTGCCGGCTTGCACAGCATCGATTCGGGCCGCATTCGCGTCGGCGATGTGGTCTATACCTCGCCTAAGGAAGGCATCTTCTTGCCGCCGGAAAAGCGCGATATCGGCATGGTGTTCCAGAGCTACGCTATCTGGCCCCATATGACGGTTACCCAGAACGTCGCCTACCCGCTGGAAATTCGGAAAGTCCCCCAGTCGGAAATCGATGACCGGGTCGCCGACGTACTGGCGTTGGTGGGCCTGACCGATATGGCCGAAAAGATGGCTACCCAATTGTCGGGTGGTCAGCAACAGCGCGCATCGTTAGCCCGCGCCATTGTAGCCCAGCCGCGCTTGCTTCTGTTCGATGAGCCGCTGTCAAACCTAGACCTTAAGCTGCGCGAACAAATGCGCGTCGAGCTGAAACGGATCCAGAATGAGGTCGGCATCACCTCGATCTACGTCACCCACGACCAGTCGGAAGCGCTGGTGATGAGCGACGAAATCATCGTTATGAGTAAGGGCCATATCGAGCAGCGCGGCGGCCCGCTGGAGATCTACAGCCGACCGGTCAACGAATATGTCAGTAATTTTATCGGTGTCGCCAACCTGATCAAGGGACGGGTCGTCAAGGTCACCGAGCCGGGCCGCGGCACAGTCAAGATCACCGACCACGGCAAGGACATACAGGTCACCTGTAATCTCGGGCCCGGCATCTCGGAAGGTTCCGACGCGGTCCTTTCGGTGCGACCGGAAAATGTGCATGCCGAGCGCGAAAACGGTAACGGCACCAGCCTTGAGGGCGAAGTCCTGCAGGCCATTTTTCTCGGCAGCCATGTCGATTGCCGGGTGCAATGGGGCGATTTCGAATGGAAAGTCATCGCCCATCCCCGCGCCCGTCTGAAGCAAGGCGAGAAGGTTTATCTTCGCCTCGATCCCGAACACACATTAGCGGTGCAGCCATGAGCGATACACCAAAACCGATGGTCGAAATCGAGCATCTCTACAAGCAGTTCGGCCCCGAGACGGCGGTCAAGGATTTCAACCTGTCGATCGCCGAGGGTGAGTTCGTCACCCTACTGGGACCGTCGGGCTGCGGTAAGACGACGACCCTGCGCTGT
>JABDJY010000407.1 GCA_013003285.1 Alphaproteobacteria bacterium
TCCGTTATCCAGTACTTTCTCTCTTGCGAATAGCAGCCGGTCCATACATTTGGGTCAGTTTCAGAAGAAAACCTCCAAGGGGTATTTTGCGCCGAGACATCGGTCGATAAAGATATCTGCACAAGCCCAGCAAATATAAGAGCCGCTATGAATCGGGTTGAGCTCTTCAATCTGCTGCTCATTGTTTCAAGCCACAAAATTCGAGTAACTGCGATATCGCCTTGGTCGAACCCTTCGCGTCGTAGACAAGGGTACCATTCGGGTTTCGGAATACGATTCGGTTCTGAGCTCCGGCTACAGCCAATGCGAAATCAAAGGCTTTCTGGCCTAGAACTCCAACACCGACGCTATCAACACTAACCTTGTTTGCTTCCCAAATTTCATTCCGTACTGCATTGTTATCGGTTCGCCACGCAACCTCGAGCTCATCCTTCGAGTAAACGTCCGTGTCCCCCAAGTCGACTAAAACTAAAAACTCTCCGATAGGCTCACCCTTCACACATGAAAAATCGACAATACTGATTTTAGTTGCCGCAGTGGCCGACCCTCCAGCTTTATCCGTCAAAGGGTCAATTTCGGACGAAAACCTCCAAGGGATATTTTGCGCCAAAGATTCGCTAGCCAGAGAAACTTGAGCCACCCCAGCCAGCAAAACTACCGTGGCAAATTGAGTGCTTCGTTTCATGATGCGCCGGCTCCCATAGGTTGCAGGGCCAAGTCTAAGGGCCGAACCCCGCCGGCGGCAAGTCACTTTCCGCTAACATACTGATATACCGTGACCTTCTGTCGGCGGGAGAGGGTTTTATGGCCTACGCAATGATGTAGACCGACGTGCCGAAGGCGGTGTCGACCAGGGCCTGATAGGTGGCCTCGACCAGCACGTCTTCATTGTTGCCGCCGATATTGGTGAGGCCGGTGGCGTATTTCACCTTCGGCAGGTGGAAGGTGTAGCTGTTGGTCCCGTCGTCGACCGACCAGCGCAGCGCGCCGGCCGTGTGGGACACGAAGGCGTCGTACAGCTCCTTACCGCCGGCGCTAGCGTCGAAATAGGCGGTGATGTTGCCGGTAATCTCGCGCCGGCCATAGCGCACATCGATGGCCGGCAAATTGCCGATGGCGTTGCGCGGCGCGGCGTTGTTGGTCAGCGCCATGGTCAGATTGGTCAGAAACACCTGGCCGGTCACGCCGCCCACGGTCAGCACGGCGCCCTCCACGGCGTTGAAGATGTCGTTGGTGTTGGGCTCCAGATTGGTAGCTCCGGCGATGATCGCGGTGTCGAGGGCCTCGCCCTCCTTGCCCACCACATCGAAGCGGCCGGTGACGATCTCGTTGGTGGAGAAGTCCAGGTTGAAATTGTTCATCCGTCCGCCGGTGAAGCGCTGGTAGCTGTCCGTGCCGCCGCCCTCGAGAAACTTCTCGAAGGTCAGGGATTGCTTCTCGATGCCGCCCTTCAATAGGGTGGCGCCGGCCACGGTGATCTGCTCGTTGCCGCCGCCCGATTCCACCACCAATGTGGTCTCGACGATGGTCAGGGTCAGCGCCGCCACGCTGGCCACGGTGAACGCCCCGTTATTGGCCGCATCCGTATAGCCGGTGGTGGTGATGGACTGGCCGGCGCGGAAGCCGTCGGCCAGGAAGCTGCCGGTGGCCCGCGTGAACGTGCTGGTCGAGCCCACATCGCCGGTAAACAGGCCGCTATCCACCTGAGCAAACGTGCCGCGCAGGGCATGCTCGAACAATGTATTGAACTCAGGGCCCTGCGATAGTTCGAAGTCGTAGCCGCCCTCGCCCGACACGCCGACCTGCACCAGGTCGGCCACCTCGGCGTCGGAGCGGATTTCGTTGGACACCACCGTCGCCTTGGCGTGGGCGAAATTCTCGCCCGTATAGCGCACCTTCTGGAACGCCGAGGTGGCCGTGGTGGTGCCCCAGGTGACTTCGGGGATGAACGCTAATCTTGTGTCGCTGGTATCGGCAATCGCCATTTGAGGGCTCCTTCAAGGGGGAATGACGGCGTCGTCGCGACGCGGTCGAGCGGCTTGCCCAAGGCCGGTTTAGGGCTTCAGCCGATCAGATCGGCGCGAAAGGGGATGTTGACGTTGCGCTGGTACCACGCGCCGTCGGGTTCGGCGGGAGCGGTCGCGGGGCTGCGGAAATGAACGCCCGAGACCAGCTTGCCGCGGAAGATGGCGGCAATATCGTCGGCGATCTCATAGGCCAGGCCGTCGCCGACCGCCACCGGCACGAAGATCTGCGCCGCCACGACGCCATTGTTGCGGTACAAATTGGCGCCAACCCCGCCGATGCCCGCCAAATTGCTGGCGCCCTCGATGATGTTCAGGCGCACCCATTCGCTATTGTCGGGCGGGGTGAACTGGCGGTTGGCATAGGCCACCGGCACCGTGGCGCGCACCAGCGCAAACTCGGTGGCGAAACGCTGGCGGATGGTGGCGGCGGTGGCGGCAAAGCTCATTTATCTCTGTTCCTTCAAATCCACATCACCCGGCATTGGCAACTTCCGCCACGGTCACGGCGACCATCCCCGCCGGCGCGGCATCGGGGCCGCCCTGCTCCAGGCCTTGGATGTAGGGCGCATTGTTTGTGATCCACACCGTGGCGAACGGATCGCGATCGGCCATGATCGCCGCAACGCCGTTGGACAAGGTGGCGGCGCCCGACGGATCACCGCCGGGCACAATGCCCGTCGCCGGCTGCCCGATGCTGACCTGCCAATTGGCGCGGGCATGACCGCTGACCGACGGGGTGCGTTCGACAATACCGGTCAGGGCGCGACGGGCCAGATCCTGTTTAGCGCGCAATAGGGGCGCCTCCACCATGGTGCACGCGGCGCGGTCGAGCTTTCGGGCAAAATCACGAAAATCGGCCGTCATGGGCGCCTTCCGGTCAGTGGGGTGAATGCGAAAATTTTTGAATTATTTGAGATATAATTATCAGTATTTCAGATATTTTTTTCTTACTTTCTCATTCGTTTTTTGAATATCTACAAGTCTATCGGTGATTAATTACTTGTTCAGCGCGATAAACGAAACTCTCCCGTGAAATTACATTTTAGGGAATCCGGCCCGTCAAACCGACCCTAAACGACTATGGAGAGTTAGTTATGAATACCCGTCTCGGACCGCTCGGTCTAAGCCTCATGTTTTCCCTCGTCCTGATTGCGGCGCCGGTCGGCATCGACATCAACACCGATTCAATCACCCTCAAGGAAAAGACGGCTGAGGCCGCCAAAGGTGGTAACAAGGGTGGGAATAAGGGCGGCAATAGCGCATCCAACCGCAGCAGCCGTTCCGGCGGCGGATCGGCCAGCAG
>JABDJY010000415.1 GCA_013003285.1 Alphaproteobacteria bacterium
GGACATCGTCGATGCCTGTCCCTATGGCGCCATCTGGTGGAACGAAGAAAAACAGGTACCGCAGCATTGGTTCTTCGACGCCCATCTGCTGGATACCGGCTGGGAGGAACCGCGCTGTGTCACCGTCTGCGCCACTAACGCCTTGAAAGCGGTCAAGGTGGAGGATGAGGAGATGGCGCGCCTGATCGCACAAGACGAACTGGAACCGCTGCGGCCCGATCTCGAGACCCAACCCCGGGTGCACTACAAGAACCTCTGGCGCTACACCAAGGCCTTCATAGCCGGCTCGGTCTCGGTCGAGCGCGGTGGGGTGGTCGATTGCCTGGCGGGCGCCATGGTTGCCTTGCGCCACGACGGCGAAACAATCGCCGAACAGCAAACCGACAAGTTCGGCGACTTCAAGTTCGACCGGCTGGCGGCCAATGGCGGCGCCTATGAAGTTGACATCTCCGCCGACGGATATACGACAAGCGTGATCGAGGTGATCCTCGACGACACTGAAAATGTGGGTGAGATCCGCCTGTCACCGCTATAGGGCGCGCACGCTCAATCGAAAAACAGAAAGGCGCGGCTCTCGATGCTTTGGCGCGGCGCCGGATTGGGTGGGCTGGTCGGGTCGTCGAAGGCCGAGTGCAGCGCATAGCGCGCGGTGCCGTCGCGCAACGTGTCGTAGTTCTTGAACAGAAGGATCTCGCTGACGGCCATCCGCGGGAAATGGAACCAGCGGTGGCCGGCGTCATAGGACGCATGGCGCGTTTCGCTGCTGCGCGAATATTCAAAGGACGGCTCGGTGCGATGGGGCGCGCTGCGCACAATTTTATGAATCTGCGCGTCGTTCACGCTGCGCGCGTCGCACACCGCCATCGGCCACTGCTCAATCGGTCCGGCCATGGAACGCCAGACATTAACGATGGCAAAGCGCCGCTTCAGCCGTTCATCGGCACCGTCACCAAAGACGTCGCGCATGCGTTGCGCCGCCGAAGCGTCGGTGTAATCGCTGTGGGGCAGGGGGACGGGATCGCGTAAATTGTGTGTCTCGCGTTGCGCGCCGTCGCTCGAACGCCGCGTATGATCGTAGACCACCACCTCGCCGGCGCCGGTCAGGCGGGCGATGAGTTTTTCGATCTCGGGCTCATATACCGACTTCAATTGAGCATCGTCGTAGAAGTCCGTCACCTGGGTGACATACTCGGTGAAGGCGAACCCCTCCACGTCGAGCGAGAAATCATTCGGTAGCAGTCGCGCGTTGCGAATGGTCATCGCATGCGCCTCGCGGTTGCCCCTTATGGTGATCGGGTCCGCCGCCGCGTTGGTCTGGTGGAAGACCGGTGTTTCGCCCGTATCCACCAAATAGTGAATCGGCACCTCAATCTCGGACAGCGACGTCACATCCTGTACTTGGCTGCTCATGGCAAAACCTCCAGATAGTCACCCCAACGGCCCCGGGTGCGGGAGCTAGTCTAGGGCGCAAGGGGAGGGGGTGTCTATGAAGGTCAAGTATTTGTCGGGATGAATTGCTAGACACAAGCTTTAGCCGAACTTAGGCTCGTCCGGGCAATAATTCGCATTTCAGTTGCCAAATTGCGGTCCGCATCAATTTCGCCGGCGGCGATTTTGCGACACCAGATGAAAGATGTGTTCGATGTCTAACTACACTATCAGCGATGTACAGGCGCTGCGTGAAATCTATCCCGAGCCCAAGGGTATAGCTGCCGCGAAACAACTTTCGGCGCTGGATCAACATTGCCGAAACTTTATCGCCCATTCGCCATTTCTGGTGCTGGGCACGGACGGCGATGTGTCGCCGAAGGGCGATGATCCGGGGTTTGTCCAAATTGTCGATGACAACACCCTCATCATCCCCGACCGCAAGGGCAACAATCGGATGGACTCCCTGGAGAACATCCTCGACAACCCGAATGTCGGGCTCCTGTTCATGATCCCCGGTGTCGACGAGACATTGCGCGTCAACGGCAAGGCGGAACTCACCGTCGATCCGGAAATCCTCGACCCCCTGGCGATTAACGGAAGAACGCCGGCCTCGGCCATCGTCATTCATGTGGAAGAAGCCTATCTGCATTGCGCAAAGGCGCTCAAACGCGCGCACATATGGAGCAGCGAGGCGCAGGTGGCGAAAGGCACAATTCCGACGGCGGGACGCATGTTTGCCGACCAACTCGGCGAAGACCCGGTCGCCACCGACAAAATCTATGACGGCCATATTAAAGACGATTTGGCTGAAGAGGGGCGGACTTAGACCGATCCATCGGGGGGCATCAGACCCTGGAGGCGCGAGAGGCGCGGCGCGGCCGCCAGTTCGCCAGCAGAATACCCACGACGGTCAGTATAAACCCGATCACAACGCGTACGGTCACGGGTTCGCTGAGTACGATGGCACCAAGCAGGATCGCCGTTAAAGGGTTGAGGCCGACCGTAATCGCCGCGCTCATGGGTGTGATCAACTCCAAAGCCTTGCCGTAGGCAAATGTCATGAGGGCGGCGCCGGGGATCGCTAGCGCCAGCATGATGATCCACCCTCGCAAGGAAAAGTCGAGCGCCCCCGTGCCCGCACCGCCGATGGTAAAGGCCAGGACCATGAGGACGAGCGATCCCAGCAGCATGGTCCAGACCGTAATCGCGAGCACGCCGTAACGAATAAGGTAGCGCCGGGCGAGAACATTGTAGGCGGCTGCGACGAGTATCGCCGCAAACATGAAAACATCGCCCCGCAGCGCGTCGGGTGCCGCGGCGCCGACACGTTCGCCCAGCGCCAATGCGGTACCTGTCATGGCGATCGCAACCGCAATTGATTTTATCCAGGTTAACGACTCCACCCGAAACAATGCGCCGAGAATGATCGTCGCCAATGGCATGGTGGCGAATATCAAGGCGCCGCGCGCCGCAGTGGTATCCTCGAGGGCCCGGGCCATGAAGAACGGAAAGCCGGTGAACATGATAACGCCAAGCACAGATATGATGATCAGATCCCGGCGGGGGATGCGCGGGATGCGGGTTGTTGCCAGCAGAACCGCGGCGAGAAACAGTGAGGCAATACCGTAGCGCACAAACGCCAGTGTTAGGGCATCGGTCTCGACGATGACGAAACGCGTCAATACGACCGTGACGCCACCCAGCGATGTCGATAGGCAGGCTAGTCCGACGCCGGTTAGGGTCGCGCGAAGGGACGGAGAAATTGGGAGCACAGGAAACTCGAATCCCGAAATAAGAACTTTGTAGGGAAATTGGCGAGGCCCTTATAACCCATTCGCCCGGCAATCTGGCATTGTCATGCGGGGACGGCTCATTCGAGGCCGATGGCCGCTTCGGCGGCGCTAGATTTCGGCTAGCAGCAGGTTCGATCGCTCGAAGTTTCGTCGCGTGCTTTCGATGTCGAAGGGCCGGGGCCGGTGGGTTTCCGGGTCCCATTCAAGGCGCTCGACTTCGAAGAAATCGCCGCCGTAAAGATGGATGGCGCCGGTCAGGCGGGCGACCGGGTTGACCACCGAATGCACAATATCGCGGCCCAACGGCTCGACATCGTTGACCCCGAGCGACTTGGCGCCGGCGGCCTCGATGGTGATGCCGTTTTCGTCTTCGATGCGCCGCCAAAAGATATTGTCCTCGCGCCCGGTATAAACCGAGATCACGGCCCACATTTCATGGTTATGGGCCGGCACGGTCATCAGCGGTCCCCAGACCACATTGAGGATCGTCAGTTTGTCCGACTGATATAGCGGTATGACGCCGGCGCGCTCGGGCTCGCCCAGCCCTTTCAATACCGCCGCTGGATCGGCCATGGCGCGTTCGGCCACCTCGCGCGCGGCGAGGTGCGTCGGGTCCTGCTCCACAGCATCGCAACACTCAGAAATAAAGCTTTCCAGATCGAACATCGGCCGGCCCTCGGTTTATCTTGGAATTCTATGGGGCAGGGCCAACCCTGTCCATGAATCTCAAATATGCACCCCGGCGCCACAGTAGTGCGAATGCCGCCCTCTGGTGTATCCTTGCGGCCGGGCGCCCTGGCGGCGCGGAGGCAGAAATTTCATGACCCGGGACCGATCCTATTTTCTGCTGCTGAATATCGGGCATTTTCTCGACCATCTATTCACCCTAGTCTTCGCCACCGTCGCCGCCCTGGCGCTGATCCGCGACTGGAATATGGGCTATGGCGCGCTGCTGGCCTACGCGACCCCTGGGTTCTTCGCCCTGGGGGTTTTCGCATTGCCGGCCGGTTGGTTGGCCGATAAGTGGAGCCGCGACGGCATGATGGCGGTGTTTTTCATCGGCATCGGCGCGAGCTCTGTCGTCACCAGCTTCGCCCAAACGCCGCTGCAGATCGGCATTGGCCTGTTCGTCATCGGCATGTTTGCCGCCATCTACCATCCGGTGGGCCTGGCTATCGTCACCATGCGGTGGCGCAATACCGGCATGCGCATCGCGGCCAATGGCGTGTGGGGCAATCTGGGGGTCGCCAGCGCGGCCCTGATCACTGGCTATCTGATCGACCATGGCGGTTGGCGGGTGGCGTATATTCTGCCGGGCATTTTTTCTATCATCGTCGGGTTCATATACATCGCCTTACGTTGGGAAAGCATAATCGCAGACAGAACCGGACCGAAAGCAGTCCAGGTCACCGCCCCGGGACACGACACCGTGGATCATCGGCGCCTCCTGGTGCGGGTCTCGGCCATCGTCTTCCTGACCACCGCCGTCTCGTCGATCATTTTCCAATCGACCAGCTTCGCGTTACCGAAGATATTCGACGAACGCCTACAGGGTTTGGTCGCGCAACTATCCAGTTGGGCCGAGGGGGTTGCCGATCCCAGCCAAGCCGATGTGGCCACCACGGTCGGCATTCTGGCCTTCACCGTGTTTGCCGTTGCGTCCATGGCGCAGCTCATCGTCGGCAGCATGCTCGACCGCTATGGACCGCGCACTATTTTCATGCTCATGGCGTCGATGCAGGTGGTTTTCTTTCTGCTGATGCCAGGCCTGACCGATGGGTTGGCCTTGGCCGTCGCACTGGGTTTTATGTTCGGCGCCTTCGGCCAAATCCCCATCAACGACTATATGATCGGCAAGATGGCCAGCGGTCCGGCGCGTGCGCGCATCTACGGTGTGCGCTATGTCATCAGTTTCTCGGTGCTGGCGACGACCTTACCCCTGATCGCCTTCGTCCACGCCACCTGGGGCTTCGACACGCTGTTCCGCATCCTCGCGGGCACGGCGTTGGTGATATTGATAGCGGTCGCCATCCTTCCCCGGCGTATGCCATCGCTGGATGTGGCGCCCAGTGCGGCAGAGTAGGCCCGGCGCCAAATGCCAACGCCGCCGGCAAATATCAAATATATATGCTATTGTTTCGGGCTCATGTAATTCTCGTAATAGGGGTTTGATTAAATGGGTGCGCCCGAATTGGAAAAGCTGCGCCAGGAGTTTCGGCGCTTCAACAGCGAAGATTTTCTCGATGCCATTGTGGCTGTCTGCGTACTGACCGCCGCCGCCGACGGCGACGTTGCATCCGAAGAGCTCTACAGTATCGATAATTAGGTTCTACAAGATCCGGCCTTGCAGGATATCGACGCCAAACGGGCACGCAAACAGATCCGGAATTATTTGGGCAAATTGGAAAAAGATCGGGTGAATATCCAGCGAGTCCTATCGGAGAAAATCAATCGTATGGCCGAGGATCGCGAGATGGCGGCCGCGCTGATGCGCGCATCCTATCTGATCATCGTCTCGGACCATGTGCTACGCACCGGCGAAATGGAAGAATTTGAGTGGATTTGCGGCCTGCTGAACCTGGAACCGACGCAGGTCTGGGATGCGCTGTCACACCGGTATCTGGTCTGGGACGATATGCGCAATGTCATGCTGGTCAGAGTACCGGCAAGCGCTGTCGCGCGCATCGTCAATGAATCGGTGGAGGGCAAGTGGGCCGTGTTCGAAGATCTCGAGGAAGCCAAAACCGCCACCGCCGAACTATACCGCCAGGCCATCGAGTATCACCGGAAAATGGAAAATCCCGAATTCGAACAGGAGATGGAACGCCGCCTGGCAGAGTTACCAGGCCTCACCGCGAGTGACATCCCGAGCCACCACAACTGAGGCCGCGATACTTACGCCGCTTCTTTCTCCGGGGCGCTTTCCAGAGTTTTCAGGAAGCGGATGTCGGGCGCTTCCTTGGCGGCATTTTCCAGGTGCCAGGCGTTGCGGGCGAGGAAAACCGGCGTGCCGTCATGATCGTCGGCGATGGCGGCGCTGTTTTGGTCGATGAATTTTTTCAAGACGTAGGGATCGTCGGCCTCGAGCCAGCGTGCCGTATGTAGCGCGACCTGGCTGAAGCGCACCGGCACGTCATATTCAGTGCGGATACGGTCGGCCATGACGTCGAACTGCAGGGCGCCAAGGACACCGACGATCCAGTTCGAGCCCAGCCTTTTGCGGAATATCCGGGCGACGCCTTCCTCAGCGAGTTGGTGCAGGGCGCGGCCGAGATGCTTGACCCGCATGGGATCGGACGCGTTGATCTCCATTAACAGCTCCGGCGCGAAACTGGGCACGCCGGCGAACTCGATCTGCTCGCCCTCGGTCAGTGTGTCGCCGATGCGCAGATTGCCATGGTTGGGAATGCCGATAATATCGCCCGGCCAGGCGTCTTCGGCGGTTTCGCGCTCTTGGGCCATGAACAGCATGGCGTTGTGCAGATTGATCGACTTGCCGCTGCGCACCGCGAACAGTTTCATGCCACGCTTGAAATGACCCGATGTAACCCGGAAGAAGGCCACCCGGTCGCGATGTTTGGGGTCCATATTCGCCTGAATCTTGAACACGAAACCCGACACCTTGTCTTCTTCGGGTGAAACAGCGCGGGCAGAGGCCACACGACCGCTCGGCGGCGGCGCCAATTGCACCAGCCCATCGAGCAATTCACGGACACCGAAATTATTCACCGCCGAGCCGAAGAACACCGGACTGAGGGAGCCCTCGCGATAGGCCTCAACGTCGAGGGGTGGGCAGAGGCCCTGCGCCATGGTGAGCTGCTCGCGCAGCTCGCTCGCCGTATCTCCCGGCAACAAGCTATCGAGCCGAGGATCGTCGATGCCCTCGACCGGTTCCGCGTGATCCCAATCATCGTCGAGGGCGCCGGCGGCGTTGCCCTTTTTCATCAACGCCAGCCGGTCACGGATCACATCGTAGCAACCATGGAAATTACGGCCCATGCCAATCGGCCAACTCGCCGGGGTGACATCGAGCGCCAGCATCTGCTCGATTTCGTCGAGTAGCTCGAACGGGTCGCGGCCCTCACGGTCGAGTTTGTTGATGAAGGTAATAATCGGCACATCGCGCAGGCGGCACACTTCGAACAGCTTTCGGGTCTGCGCTTCGATACCCTTGGCGGCATCGATCACCATGACGGCGGAATCCACCGCCGACAGGGTGCGATAGGTATCCTCGCTGAAATCCTCATGGCCCGGCGTGTCGAGCAGGTTGAATGTGCAACCGCCATATTCGAAGGTCATCACCGACGACGCCACCGAAATACCGAGCTCGGCCTCGACTTTCATCCAATCCGAACGCGAGCGCCGCGCCTTGCCGCGCGCCTTCACCGCGCCGGAAAGCTGAATGGCGCCGCCGAACAGCAGCAGCTTCTCGGTCAGTGTGGTCTTGCCCGCATCGGGATGGGAGATGATGGCGAAAGTTCGCCGCCGGGCGATCTCGCCCTGGAGCTTGGTCATGGGGTGTCAGGGATGTTGAGGTTCAAAGGGGCTATATAGGCGCTCTTAACCCGTTATGACAGGTGCAATATTGATCACTGGTTAACCCCAAACAGAGCGAGGTGTTTTTATGCCTTGGCGATATGGTCGCGGCAGAAGGTCAGCAGCGCGTCGTATTCGTCATCCGGAATTGCCGACCGAGGGCACATTATTCC
>JABDJY010000426.1 GCA_013003285.1 Alphaproteobacteria bacterium
CACCCGGCCACCATTGGTATTGGCCCAAGCGAGCAGTTCGGCTGTATTCTGCAACGATGGCGGACTGGCCAGGCGCAGTTCAAAATCAAATTTCACCGCGGCGTGGATCCACGAGGCCGCGACATTATTGCCATCGCCGCTCCACGCCACGACCTTGCCCACGATCGGCCCTTTAAGTTCTTCGAATGTCATCACATCGGCCATGATCTGGCAGGGATGGGAATCGTTGGTCAGGCCGTTGATCACCGGCACGGTGGCGGCGTCGGCCATCTCGTGCAGATTCTCCGGCGCCGAGGTGCGCAGCATTATGGCGTCGACATATTGCGACAGGACGCGGGCGGTATCGGCCACGGTCTCGCCGCGGCCCAACTGACTGCCACCCTGATCGAGCACCACCGCGTTGCCGCCAAGCTGCTGGATCGCCACCTCGAAGGACACCCGGGTGCGTGTACTCGGCTTTTCGAAGACCATCGCCAGGGTCCGCCCCGGCAGCCGTGCCGGTTTGGGGCCCGCCGATTTCGCCGCCGATTTCAGGGCAAGCGCCTGATCGAGGATGCCGCGCAGAGTGGCGGAATCCAGAACGTCCAAGTCAAGAAAATGACGAATGTCGGTCATCGTCGCGCGATCAACTCTGCGCTTCGAGGTCGGCGCAGGCGCTTTCCAAGGCGGCCAATATCACTTCCACCTCGGGCTCGCGGATGGTCAGCGGCGGTAATAGCCGCAAGACATTCTCACCGGCCACGACGGTCAGCAAGCCATGCTCGCGCGCCCGGTCACCCAGGGCGCCATTGGTGTGCGGATCGCTTACCACCATGCCCAGCATCAAGCCGCTGCCGCGCACGGAACTGATAATCCCCGGATGACGTTGCGCCAATGCGACCAGCCCGTCGCCGAGCAGTTTTCCGATGCGCTCCACATCGGCCAGGAAGCCATCCTCCAACAGAATGTCGAGGGTGGCGTTGGCGGCCGCCATGGCCAGCGGGTTGCCGCCGAAGGTGCTGCCGTGGGTGCCCGGCGACATCGCCGCGGCGACGCGCTCGGTCGCTAATACCGCGCCGCACGGAAAGCCGCCGGCGATCCCCTTGGCGCAGGCCACGATGTCCGGCGTGATGCCGGCCCATTCATGGGCGAACATCTTGCCGGTGCGCCCGAAGCCGGTCTGCACCTCATCGAGCACCAGCAACACACCGAACTCGTCGGCGGTGGCCCGCAGCGCCTGAATATAGTCGTGATCTAAAGGACGAATACCGCCCTCACCCTGCAACGGTTCGGCGATAATCGCCGCGGTTTCCGGCCCGATCGCCGCGCGTAGTTCGTTCAGATTATTCGGCGGGACGATATCGAACCCTTCGGCGGGTGGGCCGAAGCCGTCGAGATGCTTGGGATTCTGCGCCGCGCCCAGGGTCGCCAATGTGCGGCCATGGAACGAGCCTTCCAAGGTCACCGCGCGGAACCGCTCGGGCGCGCCGTGCACCGCCTGATATTTACGCGCGATTTTGATCGCGCCTTCCATCGCCTCGGCGCCGGAATTGCAGAAGAAAGCGGCATCGGCGAATGACGCCGCGGCCACCCGCTCGGCAAAGCGGGTCTGCTCGGGAATCTCGTAAAGGTTCGAGACATGCCATAGGCGCTGTACTTGGTCGGTCAGCGCCGCCACCAGCTTGGGATGGCTGTGCCCCACGGAGACAACCGCAATGCCGCCGGCGCCATCGAGATAGCGCTTGCCTTCGGTCGAAATTAAATAGGCGCCCTCGCCCCGTTCGAATGCGATGGGGATACGCCCGTAAGTCTGCATGACGGCGTTCATGAGCTGTCGTCCATGTTAGTTGGCGTTTCCGGGCCGGTTTCCGGTTTACGCTGAAAAAGGCCGTGAATATCGGGAAAGGCTGCCGGGAAGTCAACGCCAGCGGAGGGTTTCGGCTAGCTCTTGAAGCGGAAGCCGATGGCGAAGAGGCGATAACTCAGCGCCGCCAACACGGTTATGCACACCAGGGTGACGATCACGCCGGTCAGCGGATCGGTGTCGCCGCGCCCGGTGATGCCGAAGCGCACCCCGTCGACGATATAGAATATGGGGTTTGCCCGCGCCCAGGGTTGTAGCGCCACGGGCAATTGGTCGAGGGAGAAAAACACGCCCGACAGAAAAACAAAGGGCATGAAGATGAAGGTCTGCACGCCGGCCAGATAGTCCCATTTTGGCGCCCATAAGCCGGCGATCTGACTGAACAGAGCGATAATGAGGGCGCCCGAAGTGGCGAAGTAGGCCAGCGCGAGCGGTTGTGCCGGCACTTGTCCGCCCAGCGGCAAGAGCACTAGCCACACCACGGTGCCGACGATCAAAGCGCCGGTGACCGAGGACGCGGCATAGGCCAAGACCACTTCACCGGGGGTCAGCGGTGCGGTGGCGATATCGCCGAAGATCCCCTCGGTCTTATCATAGACCATGGAAAAGGCCGCCGATTCAAACGAACGTTCGAGGATCGCCACGGCGACCAGACCCGGAATGAGAAACTCCAGGAACGGCATGCCGAGCACGATTTTCCCCGTGGCGGCGACAACAAGCGCGAAAACGCCGGCAAACAGCAGCGCGCGAATCGCCGGTGCGGCCAAGGTGATACCCCAGATCTTGAACCCACGATGGACCTCGCGGCGATAGAAGGTCGCCATGCCACGGATGTTAACCGCGCCGAAACGGCGCGCCTGCGGCCGCTTTCGCCAGATCGCATCAGACATGGGCTTGCCTCCGGCGATCCATCAGCTTTTCAACTTGTAGCCGGTCGCGAACAGCCGGTAGACCGTTGCGAACAGTATCGCGTTGATCACGATCATGACCGTCGCGCTCAACCACACGGCGCTGTCGATCTGGTCGATGAACCCATAGCGGAACCCGTCGATGGCGTAGAAAAACGGGTTGAAGCGCGCCACATCCTGCCACCCTTCGGGCAGACGAGCGATGGAATAGAAGGTCCCCGACAGGAACGATAACGGCACAATGACGAAGTTGGTCATAGCGGCGATATGGTCGAACTTGACCGCCCAGATACCGCCGATCATCCCCAGTAGCGACAGCATCGTTGAGGCCGCGACGGCGTGAAATACGATGGCAATCGGGTGGTGGATTTGCAGATCGACGAACAGCCACAAGGCGGTACCGGTGGCCAGCCCCACCAACATGCCGCGCGTCACCCCGCCGGCCACATAGGCGAGGGTCAGCTCGGCCGCGTTCAGGGGCGGCATCAGAACATCAATGATATTGCCTTGGATCTTCGAAACCAAAATCGAGGATGACGTGTTGGCGAACGAGTTCTGCAGGATCGACATCATGACCAGACCGGGCGCCAGGAAAACGGCGAAGGACAGATCGCCGACCGCGCGGGCATCGCCGCCCAGCGCGACATTGAAAATAACGAAAAACAACAGCGTGGTGACCACCGGCGCGGCGAGGGTCTGGGTACCCACCTTGTAGAACCGCCGGACCTCGCGAACATACAAGGTCCACAGGCCGCGCCAGTTCACCACGCCGATCGGACGTGGTGACGGTGGCGGCAAGGTGCCTCGCAACAGGTCGGTCATAAATTCGCGCTTTCGGTGGCCGGGCGTGGAACTTATGGAGCGCGGCGGCGACACGCAACCATGGTTGGTCGCTCTGATTGATCGTATATAAGACGCGCGACCCCAGCGATGATCAGCGGCCCATGCCAGCAGACGACAACGACCGGAATAAACGGCGCAAACCCAAGCCCGCCACCGCGGCACGGCTGGAAAAGGCGGCGCTGGCCCATATCGACCGCTATGCCACATCGGCGGCCAACTTACGCAACGTGCTGATGCGCCGGGTCGAGCGCTCGGTCCGGCTGCACAATACCGACCGAGACGAAGCCGGCGAATGGGTCGATGCGATAGTCGCCAAACTGCTCGACCGCCAATTGCTCGACGACACCGCCTACGCCCAAGGGCGGGCCCGAAGCCTGCATCGGTCCGGCGCGTCGCGGCGCAAGATCGCCGGTATGTTGCAACAAAAAGGCGTCGGCCAAAATGATGTGTCGGCGGCGCTGGCCAATATCGCAGCCGAATACGCCGATGCGGAAATGGCGGCTGCCTGCCGCTATGCACGGCGCCGGCGGCTCGGCCCCTACCGGTTGCCCGAGGTCCGCGAAGAGCGCCAGCAGCGTGATCTGGCCACACTGGCCCGCGCAGGTTTCGGCTATGACACGGCACGCCGCGTGATCGATGCGCCGTCGGCGGAAGAGCTCGAAGACGACGCGCTCACCCTAAGCTAAAGCGCGCTAGGCACCGTCACCATCGGCAGGCGCCTCGGCGACCGATCCGGACGATTCGACGATTGCCGCCGCCGCCGTCGGGCCCCGGTCGACCGGCGGTTGAAAAATTTCCGGCGGGTCGCCGGGATAGGCTTCCACATAGATCGAGGTGCTGGGGAAGGCGAAGTCGCTCTTGGCTTCCGCGACAATTTCCTTAACCCGATAAGCCAAGCGCTCTTTCGCCGCCAACCATTCGCCCCACACCGTGGTCTTGGTGAAGCAGTACACCATGATGTCGATGCTGCTATCGCCGAAACTGTCGATACGCACGAAAGTCGAGACCTCGGGCGGTTTGGCGAAGTCATCGCCGTTCAGAATATAGGCTTCGATCTCGTCGCGGATGAAGCGCAGCTGATCGACGCTGGTGCCGTAGATAACGCCAATTTTCCAATAGATGCGCCGATGGGTCATCTGCGCGAAATTGATCACCGCATTATCGGCGAGCGCGGTATTAGGAACCTGCACCTGGGCCTTATCGAACTGGCGCACGGCGGTGGAGCGAAATCCGATGGCCTCGACGGTACCTTCGACCACACCGTCGACGCGTATCCAGTCGCCCACCTGGAACCGCCGTTCGGCCAACACCAATACGCCCGATAGCAGGTTCCTCAAAAGATCCTGGGCAGCCAGGGCACCGGCCAGCCCAAACAGGCCAAGCCCGGCGAGGATGGGGCCGATCTCAATACCCCACACATCGAGGATTGCGGCGGCGCCAATAAACATGAACAGGATTTTGATCGCCTTGACGAACCAGGAGATCATGGTGTCGGAGAATAAATCCTTGAGCCGGCCGAGCAATAAACTCAAAGGCTCGACCACGGATATGACGCCCCAGAACAAGGTCAGGGTCACCAGCGAACGGGTGAGCTTGGCCGCGATAATGTCGAAACTACCGTCGAGTTGCAGAACTTCGGTGGCGATAAAAAATCCGAACACGATGGGGACGAACCGTAGCGGCTTTTCCAGCGCATCGATGGTCTGGTCATCGATATCAGTCGTGGTTTTTTTGGTCAGTCGTTTGAGCCAGGCAATCACGAACCGGGCGAACAGCCGGCGAATCACCAAGAACATTGCGAATACACCGACACCGACGACGATACGGCCGAAATTGGTGCCGAACGCCGCGTTGTTCCACACATCGACGACGATGGCCCAAAATTCAATCAAGGATTCCATGTAACGACCCGCCTAACGCCAGGTTTGTTTATCGGCACGCGGTCTCCCGCTACCCCACGCGCACGTTTATCAAACGCCAGCCAATAGTAAAAGGCGGCCGCGATCTCAATTCAGCGGCGGACATCCGGCAACGCTAATCATTGCCCAACTGTGACTAAACCCGCATTGACTTCTTCGAAGCGTCCATTACATATCGCCCTGCGTGATGCATTTGTTTAGTGTTACTTGAATAGCTGGCAAGCCGATTAGCTTAGTTACCCCCGACAATGTGAACGTAATCCATCCGCGCCGTCACATTAGAGGGGCACGGAATCAACACTCCTGTTAGAGGAAAAGACTATGACAACTGGTACAGTAAAGTGGTTCGACCCAGCCAAGGGTTACGGATTTATCGAGCCGGAAGATGGCTCCAAGGACGCTTTCGTCCACA
Organism: Alphaproteobacteria bacterium; assembly: GCA_013003285.1. Classification (GTDB taxonomy): domain Bacteria; phylum Pseudomonadota; class Alphaproteobacteria; order UBA6615; family UBA6615; genus JABDJY01. The sequence goes on from JABDJY010000426.1 coordinate 5,926, forward strand.
TTTCGGCCGTCGAACGCGCTGGATTAAGTTCACTCACCGAGGGGCAGAAGGTCAACTTCGAGCTTCAGCCGGGACAGAACGGCAAGACCTCCGCCGAGAACCTGTCTATCGTCGAATAACGATGCAAGGCGCCGCCTCCCGCTAAGGCAGGAGG
>JABDJY010000436.1 GCA_013003285.1 Alphaproteobacteria bacterium
CCTCCCCGGCTTCGACCACCGCCGTGCGCAGCCCGCCGCCATGGGCCAGCGCGACGATGTCGGTGAGATAATATTCGCTCTTGGCGTTATCGGTATCGAGCCCGTCGAGCAGACCGAACAGATGTTCACCCGATATGGCCATCAGACCGGAATTGCACAGGCCGATTTGGCGCTGCGCCTCGGTGGCGTCCTTGGCCTCGACGATTTCGACCAGAGCCCCGCTACCGTCGGTCACCAGACGGCCATAGTCTGAGCTATCCGCCGGCCGGAAGCCGACAACCACAACTGCCGCGCCGTCGGCGCAGGCATTGACCGTCGCACGCATGGTCTCCGCGCTTACCAGCGGCGTATCGCCATAGAGCACCAGCACCGGGCCGGTGAAATCCGCCAGAGCCGTCTGCCCCGCCTTCACCGCATCGCCGGTGCCCAGCCGCTCGTGCTGCACGCAGACCGAACGCGGCGCCACCGCCCCGGCAACGTCACTCATGCCGGGGCCAATCACCACCGCGACCTGTTCCGGGTCGAGCGTGTCGAGGGTCTGCAACAGGTGCGACACCATGGGCCGGCCGGCGAGCTGGTGCATCACCTTGGGGTGCTCGGAATTCATCCGCGTGCCGAGACCGGCGGCGAGGATAAGGGCGGCAATAGGCGTGTCAGTCATCGTCGTGCAATCGGATGGCTTCTAGGGGCCTTTCGGCGGGGCGCAAAAACACCCCGAACCGGACAGCCGGACACTGCCATAGCCGCCCGATGCGATCCAAGTCACTAATTATTCGCGATTGTTGCAGAACCGGTCTATTCGGGCGTGCCGAAAACCAGCTTGTTGTCGGCACGGTGGGCGCGCACCAGATGGGCGAAACCGATGCCCCAGGGCGTGTCGAGTTGCAGGCGCACCGGCACCTTGCCCTGGCCGGTACCGATATCGGCGAGCCAGATATCGATGCTCATCTTGGTCATGCGGTCGTCGCCTTGTTTAAATCCGGCGATCCGTTCGAAGTTCAGGCGGCAGCCCTCGGCCGGGCCGGTATAGGGCGCAAAGTTGCTGGCCTTTAAGTCCGTCGTGCCCAGGGGCGTCAGTTTGGCGTCGTAGCGTCGGCGCCCGTCATAGACGGCGGTCGTTGGACGGCACAGATTGCCGCTGGCGTTTTCCAACACAATGGCGGTGACCGCGCTCATGGGATCGACCGATCCGGGCAGCAGATCGTCGGAGACCGCGCGCGCGGCATCCTCGCCGTAAGGCGGCTCGGCACGAATATCGGCGGGCACGCCCTCGCGGTAGCCGATCTCGACGGTGCGCACCTTGCCACGCCAGTGATTGGCGAAGCGATGGCGCTCGGGCACCACATCGGCGTCCTGAAGTTTGCCCCGACTGACCGCATCGAGCCGCCATTCGAAGAGCCAACCGATGATGCCGGAAGATTCGAGGCGCGCATCGGTGCGATAGGCGCCGCCGTCCAGCGCCACATCGAATTTCAGCGACAGGGCGCGAAAGCCGCTCTTGTAGACATCGTAGGACAGACGGAAGCCGTCGCCAGCGGGCGACTCGGCCCTAGCGGGGACAGCCGCCGGCACCGCGGCGGTTTCCGGCGAAGCTAGCTTATCGGCGGCCAACGGCGTGGAAACCGCGCCTATCAAGGCGGCCGCCAGGGCGGTGTTTCGAAGCGACGTTTGCATCGCCGCGATTATAGCACAATTGGGCGTTTTCAACAGCTTGGCCCCAGCATGGCCCAGGCCGCCGCGCTTGACTCAGCCGTTCGGGCCGCCCTATAGACGCGGCGGTTATCCGCCACCAGGCGGGCGCGTAGCTCAGCGGGAGAGCACTGCCTTCACACGGCAGGGGTCACAGGTTCAATCCCTGTCGCGCCCACCATTCTTGCGCTTTGCATGCGGCCAACCAATTTGCGACACTCTTAGCTTGTATAGGCTTGCGTAGCGGTTAGCGGAGTGTGCGATGAAGATGCCAATCCAGGCCGCCCTGTCCTGCGCCGTGCCCGCACTTCGAAATTGGCAACGGGCCAGCGCGCTTAGCCTGATCTGCTGTGTTTTGGCAGCGCAATTGTTCGCCCTCCCGGCAGCCGCGAAACCGCTTGCCCAGAATGCGTCGGCGGAACACATCCGCGCGCTCCATGCCGACGCGTCCCAAAAAGCCTGGCGGTTGGTCTATCGGTCTCAAGACCAGTCATTCATCGAATTCGTCATCTGGCAGGATTACGCCAAACTGACGCGAGCCAACATAAGCGCGATTCTTGACTTTAAGTGGAAGCGCGTCATCCAAGTGAGCGATGACGGTGATCGCTATTTTCATTCATCTCTGCACAAGCTGGTCGGGTTTCGAGATCTCGAATATCAGCATCGCGTTCGAACATCCAAAGCTCTCGACGACTTAAACGAGATCAAAACCGCTGCCCGTGAGATCCTCGATCCGTTTTGGCGCGCGTCCGATCTTGGATTTATGCGTGCGCCTGTTAGCCTTTTAGGCGCTGAGATCGAAAACCAGACGAACGGCGGCATTACGTTAACCTATGACGGCGAAACGGCGTTTGAATTCCGGCCGGCAGTCGAAGAACTTGGCGACCGTCATAACGCGACCTTCTACCGAACATTAAGGCATATGCTCGCCATTCACCCCTCCGGGCTAAACCTCATGGCGGAACAAGGACACCCGCCGGCCTTGCTCAAGTTCAAGCAGTGGCATGTCGGCGAATTGCGCGAAGAGATTTGGTCTCTCGAAACTGCCGAACAACTGAATCTGGCCTACCCCCTACGCCAAGAATCACGCCCGGATATTCAGCTCCTTATCGACCGGTCCGGACTGTCGCCGGCTTTTCTAGATCGATTTATGCCTATTCTGCGCGACGTTGTGTCCGAGGAGTATAAGGCGGAATTTTCCGGATGGGAGGACTACCGAAAGCTGCCTGAAACGCTGATTTCAGATGGGCAGCAGTTCGACGGTGGAATGCTCTTAATAGATTATATGATCCGCTATGGGGTCTGCCAGCATTCGCTCCCCACTTGTGGTGAGGCTCAGGCATTACTCAGATCAGCCGGGTCGGATACTAAGTTACAAACTTACTTCGCGGGCTTCTCGACGGCACGCAAGGACCCCGATGCGGCAATCGCCATGTGGCAAAACCTGGACCGTAAGGGATCTCGATTCGGCTACATGGTGGATCTCGCCCTGGGCAATGCCTATGAGCCCGAGTTCATCCGCACTTCGACCGGCGGACGGCCTCAAGATATTAGTCGCCTCAGTGATAGAATCCTCGATCATTTCGACACGGCATTCCGTGGCAACCCGTTAAACTCCAGTGTCTACAAGGATATTGG
>JABDJY010000441.1 GCA_013003285.1 Alphaproteobacteria bacterium
TGCGCGGCAGCCTTTCGGTCATCGAGGGCGGACGAACGGTGCCTGAAAGCCTGGATGGCAGCGAAATGGAAGCGCGTGCCGAAGCGACCGGCACCGATGGCGCCTTACAGATGGAAGCCGAGATCCAGACCGAAATCGTCAAGCTAACGCAAACCACCGGCAAGCAGCTCGACCTGGAATATATCGTGCAAGAAGAACGGACCGCACGCATTCGAAACGCGCGCCTCAAGGGATACGAAGGCGACGCCTGCACCGAGTGCGGCAACTTCACCATGGTAAGGAACGGAACATGCCTAAAATGCGACACCTGCGGCACAACAAGCGGGTGTAGCTAACGAGATTCGGGCCGGGCTGGACATGTCCCGCTCGAATATTGGCCCCGCGCCACTCTCTCCCGGCGCCGGGCCACTCTCCTCCCTGACCTTGGGGTGTGCTTAACTGCACACCCCATTTTTTTACTAACGCACGCAACCGGTCTTTATACTGGGGCCAACGGAATTTTAGGGAGTGGCGAGAATGGCAGGCGCAATCGACAATCGGCTGAGTGAACTGGGCATCGAACTACCACCGGCAAACGCGCCGGCGGGTAATTACGTGCCCTTCGTACAGACCGGCAATCTCTTGTTCATTTCCGGACAGATTCCGGTGGTCGACGGTAGGCCTGCATTCATTGGCACCGTGGGCGGTGATTTGAGCGTGGAAGACGGCGCCGCGGCCGCGCGAACGTGCGGGCTGGCGATCATGGCGCAGGCGCGCGAAGCCCTGGGCGGTGATCTGGACCGTGTGGTGCGGTGCGTGAAACTGTCCGGCTTTGTCGCCTGCACGCCCGACTTCGGCGACCAGCCAAAGGTCGTCAACGGCGCCTCAGACTTGATGGTCGAAGTGTTCGGCGAAGCCGGACGCCATGCCCGCGCCGCGGTCGGCATGGCATCGCTGCCGCTTGGCGTGGCTGTCGAAGTCGAAGCCATTTTCGAGGTGAACTGACATCGCCCCTCTATCCGTCAGGTTCAAATGACCCACCACCATCATCACCACGGCTTGACGTCGGCCTCGGGCGGTGACCGGCGCTTGATCATCGCTATCGGCATCAATGTTCTGCTGACGGTTGCGCAAATCATCGGCGGCGTATTCTCCGGCAGTCTAGCGTTAATCGCCGACGCCATTCACAATCTCAGCGACGCTGCGGCCCTGGCCATTGCCTTGATCGCGCGCCGGATCGCGCGCGTACCGGCCGACGATGACCATACCTTCGGTCACGGCCGGGCCGAGCTTATCGCCGCGGTCTTCAACCTTTCCTGGCTGATTTTCATCGGATTTTTTCTGATCGTCGAAGCTATTAAGCGGCTGATCGACCCGCAACCGGTCGAAGGCTGGACGGTTGTGATCGTCGCTGGAGTCGCGCTTGCCGTTGATTTGTGGACCGTATTTCTAACCTACCGCATGGCGCAGAGCAGCATGAATATCCGCGCCGCGTTCATCCACAACATGTCGGACGCGTTGGCCTCGCTTGGGGTCATCATCGGCGGCGTACTCATCCTGACCTTCGACTGGCACTTCGTGGACGCCATCGTCACCCTGGCCATCGCCGGCTACATATTGGCCCATGCCGGCATCGAAATTCCCAAGGCCATCCATATCCTCATGCAAGGCGTCCCGAAGGATTTGGACGTCGATATTGTCACCGACGATCTGAAACAGGTCGAAGGCGTTATCAATATTCGCCATGTCCATATTTGGCATATCGACGAGCATCTGCGCTCTTTCGAAGGCCATATCCTGGTCGCCGACCCCGGCGATATGGAGTCCGTAAAGCTCGCACTCCGCAAACGTTTGGCCGATGACTTCGACATCACCCACTCCACTCTCGAGTTTGAGTTCGAGACCAGCGGGCAAACCGCCTAACCGCTCGGTGCGGCAAACCACCCCTTGGCGCTGGCCAAGATCGCGCTTACTCTTAATATCCAGACACAACCCTATTGAGTGTTTAGCCAATGCCCGACGGATACGGCAGTGTTACAGCGCGCGTCGTCGAGAACATCGCCGATATTCCCGGCCCCGTCTGGGATGCACTGGCGGGTCCGGATAATCCGTTCGTCAGCCATGCCTTCCTACTGGCCCTGGAAGAGACCGGTTGCGCCACGCAACAGGCGGGCTGGCTGCCGCATCATCTTGTCGTCGAGGATGAGAATAGCGACATCATCGCCGCGGCGCCGCTCTACCTGAAGAGCCATTCTCAAGGCGAGTATGTGTTCGACCATGGCTGGGCCCATGCCTGGGAGCGCGCCGGCGGCCACTACTATCCCAAACTTCAGGTATCGGCCCCCTTCTCGCCGGTCGGCGGCCCGCGCCTGTTGGCCGGTGAAGCCCCTGACAGCGACGATTCGCGCCTCACCCTGTTGCGGGCGCTGGAAACCGTCTGCGCGCGCATGGAGCTGTCATCGGTTCACGTCACCTTCTCGACCGAGCATGAATGGAACCTGATGGGCGCGGCCGGGTGGATCCAGCGTATCGGCCGGCAGTTTCACTGGCACAATAGGGGTTATGAGACGTTCGACGATTTTCTCGGCGAACTCACCAGCCGGAAGCGAAAATCGATCCGCAAGGAACGCCGCGCGGTCGCCGACCAGGGCCTGATCGTGCGCCCCTATGTGGGCGACGATATTCGGCCCGACCATTGGGACGCATTTTACCGCTTTTATGTGGACACCTATGACCGCAAATGGGGCTATCCCTACCTCACTCGTGAGTTTTTCGAGGCGGCGCAGGACCGCCTCGGTGACCGCATCGTTCTGATGATCGCCGAAAAAGATGCGCTACCTGTCGCCGGCGCCCTCAACCTGCGCGGCAGCGACGCTCTGTTTGGCCGTAACTGGGGTTGCCGAGAGGACTATCCGTTCCTGCATTTCGAGACCTGCTATTACCAGGCTATCGATTTCGCCATCGCCAACAAGCTGAGCCGCGTCGAGGCCGGCACCCAGGGCCCGCACAAAGTGCAGCGGGGTTATGAGCCGGTCGAGACCTATAGCGGGCACTATATTCCCAACGAGTCCTTCCGCGAAGCGGTCGAACAATTTTGCCGCGAAGAGCAGCGCGAAGTGGAATGGGAAATCGAGGCGATCGCCGAACGGTCGCCATACCGTCAGGCGGACGAATAACCACTACTTTTCGGCCAGCTCAGGCGCCTTATCGGATTCGCCGCCGGGATCCTTCTTGGCCGGTTTCGCACTTTTCGTCGGCTTGCTCTCCGTCAGCTCGAAGGTGAGCTTGCCATCGCTGACCGCGACCTTAACCGCCCCGCCCTTGGCGAGTTTGCCGAATAGCAACTCTTCGGCGAGCGGTTTCTTGACATGGTCCTGAATGACCCGGGCCAGCGGACGGGCGCCAAAGGCATCGTCATAGCCGCGCTCAGCCAGCCATTTGCGGGCTTCCTCGTCGAGTTCGATGGTGACATCCCGGTCGTCGAGCTGAACTTCCAGTTCCATGATGAACTTGTCGACGACCCGGTTCATGACCGCCGGGCTCAGATTCTTGAACCCGATCACGGCATCGAGCCGATTGCGGAATTCCGGTGTGAACATGCGATTGATCGCTTCCGTATCATCGCCTTCGCGCTTGGTGCTGCCGAAGCCGATTGCCGGTTTTGCCAGGTCGGCGGCGCCGGCATTGGTGGTCATGATCAAGATCACGTTGCGGCAGTCGATGGACTTGCCGTTATGGTCGGTGAGTTTGCCATGGTCCATCACCTGCAACAGGATATTGAACAGATCCGGATGGGCCTTCTCGATCTCGTCGAGCAACACCACGCTATGGGGGTGCTGGTCGATGGCGTCGGTCAGCAGACCGCCCTGATCGAAACCGACATAGCCTGGAGGCGCGCCGATCAACCGTGAAATCGAATGGCGCTCCATATATTCCGACATATCGAAGCGGGGCAGCTCGATGCCGAGCGACCGCGCCAATTGGCGGGCGACCTCAGTCTTGCCGACACCGGTCGGGCCGGAGAACAGATAGCTGCCGATCGGCTTCTCAGGGTCGCGCAAACCGGCGCGCGCCAGCTTGATGGCGCCCGACAATTCCTCGATCGCCTGGTCTTGGCCGAACACCATGGTTTTCAGGTCGCGATCAAGATTCTGCAGCGCCGCACGGTCGTCGCGGCTGACCGATTTCGGTGGGATACGGGCGATCTTGGCGACAACCGCCTCGACATCCTTGACCCCAACGGTCTTCTTGCGCCGCGACGGCGGCACCAAAGTTTGCGCCGCGCCGACCTCGTCGATCACGTCGATGGCGCTATCGGGCAGCTTGCGGTCACCGATATAACGCGCCGACAACTCAACGGCGGTGCGGATCGCCTGCTCGGTGTAGCGAACATCGTGATGCTCTTCGTAAACGGGCTTGAGGCCGCGCAGGATCTTTACCGCATCTTCGACCGACGGCTCGTTGACATCGATCTTCTGGAACCGCCGCGTCAGCGCCCGGTCCTTTTCGAAATAGTTGCGGTATTCCTTGTAGGTGGTCGAGCCGATACAGCGCAGGCGGCCACCGGCCAAGGCAGGCTTGAGCAGGTTCGACGCATCCATAGCGCCGCCCGACGTGGCGCCAGCGCCGATGATGGTGTGGATTTCGTCGATGAACAGGATTGCGCCCTCGAGCGATTCGATTTCGTTCATAACCGCTTTCAGCCGCTCTTCGAAATCGCCGCGATAGCGTGTCCCGGCCAAGAGTGTGCCCATATCGAGGGTATAAATCGTGGCGTCGGCAAGCACTTCGGGCACGTCGCCATCTTCGATGCGCTTGGCCAAGCCTTCCGCGATCGCGGTTTTGCCGACACCCGGTTCGCCCACATAAAGCGGATTGTTCTTCTGGCGGCGCGCCAGGATCTGGATTGTGCGCTCAACCTCATGCTCGCGGCCGATCAGCGGATCGATGCGACCATCACGTGCCTTTTCATTGAGGTTGATGCAGTAAGCACCGAGAGCTTCTGGGCCTTTCTTGACCATCGATTCTGCATCAGCGTCTTCGTCGACGCCCGACACGGTGCCGGCGCTTTCATGACCCGGAACTTTCGCGATGCCATGGGAAATATAGTTGACGGCGTCCAGGCGGGTCATCTCCTGCTGCTGCAGGTAATAAACAGCATTGCTCTCGCGCTCGGAGAAAACCGCCACCAGAACATTGGCGCCGGTCACCTCTTCGCGGCCCGACGATTGCACATGGATCGCCGCACGCTGCAGGACGCGTTGGAAGCCGGCGGTGGGCTTGGCCTCTTCGGTACGGTTGGTGATCAGGCTCGACAATTCATCGTCGATATACAACGACAAGTCTCGCCGTAGGCCATCGATGTCGACCCCGCAGGCGCGCAGCACCGCGACCGCATCCTGGTCCTCGGTCAGCGCCAACAGCAGATGCTCCAGCGTGGCATATTCATGATGCCGCTCATTGGCTAACGCCAACGCGCGATGCAGTGATTGTTCTAAATTACTCGACAACATATCCGGCGCTTACCTTTGCCGATGGGGCTTCAAATAACCGGGCCAGAAGCTCTAAGACCCGACGGTTGTTAATCTTTTTCCAGCGTACACTGGAGAGGGTGCTGATTTTCACGCGCATAGTCAACGACTTGAGTGACTTTGGTCTCAGCAATCTCGTAGGTATAAATACCGCAGACGCCGACACCCTTTTGGTGAACATGAAGCATGATGCGCACCGCTTCTTCGCCCTGTTTACTAAAAAATCGCTCCAAGACTTCGACCACGAATTCCATCGGCGTGTAGTCATCGTTTAACAGCAAGACCTTATACATCGCCGGTTTTTGGGTCTTCGACCGGGTTTTTGTCGCTATTCCAGTCTGACCCTTGCCGTCGCCGCCGATGCCATCATCGCCATCGTCGTCATTTTGGCTGCAAACTATTTGCGGCATCGTATTAGATAATTCCAACATGCTCTTGATATCGCTACAAATAAAGGCGTTACCGCGCCTATATGGAGTCGGTCTATTTTAGACAATGCGCCGCGTCGGGGAAACGTCCAATAACCAATTTATCCGCAAACCTATGTGAGGTGCGGACTCCCCGACGACAAGGCCACAGAACTGTGGAGAACATAAAAAGCCCGGCCAGATTGCTCTGGCCGGGCTTCGCAATCGCCCGCGTGAGGGGAGGAAGTTACGCGGTGATCGGTTTGACAAACTTTTCGACAGCAGCGTTAACCTGCTTGTTGATCGGCTCGGAGGCCTTGGTACCCAGCGCCATCGACATATCCTGCAACTTCGCGCTCTCGGCGACGAAGCCATCAAAAGCCGACTTGGCCCATTCGGTCTGCAGATCGAAAACGTCCTGAACGCTCTTCATGGCGAACAGCTTCTGGGCGGTTTCGATATTCTTCTCGACAGCCGCTTGCGTGTAAGTGGCGATTTCCTGGCCCAAATCCTCGACGCCCTTGGCGACGACGTTGGACGACGCGATTACGGCCTCAACGGTTTCCTTATTGAAATCGGCGAGCTCGGGATGGCCCTGGAAGGCAAACTCGTTAACCTTGTCCATCTGCTCCTTGGTATTGGCATAAACCTGCTCGTAACCCTGGGCGATGGCCTCGGCACCGGCTTTCGCGGCGGCTTCGAGGGTCGCATTCGACTTGGCGGTACCGTTCTTTTTGGCAGTGGTCATAGTCAATTCTCCATTTGATCCATTTCGCGGTGCAACAGAAACTTAACGAATGTTTTCTGTGCCTTACGCGAAAATATTGTTTCGTCGCCGCAAAAATGGTGCGGTGCAACATGACGCTAATATCGGGATTAACCATGGCGTTGTCAAGAATTTATATTGCACTGCACAATAAATATTCTTGCCGCTGAAAACAGCGGATTTACGCGGCTTGCGGCTCGATAGATAATTTAGTGGGCGTCAATCCAGGCCAAAGCCCGCTTGGTCCAGCCCCCATTGGCCGCCGCGCCTTCATTATGGACGGTGAAATGGGTCTTGCCGGGCAATTCCAACGTCTCGGCCTCGCCGCCTGCATTGCGGACAGCTTCTGCGAAGGCCTGGCCTTGGGGAATGAGAAACGGATAATCGTCGCTACCCCAGGTGATGAGAAAAGGCGGCGGCGTCTCCTTTAGACGATTAACCGGACTTTCCGTGAAACCATCACCGCCTTCTTCAATACACGGCGGACGCCCCTCGCCCTTATAGCCCTCGGTGGTAAGGTCATAGACCCCCGATATGGGTAGACAGCCGCGAATGACCTCGCGGGAAATACCCTCACCGGCCTGCCAATCGCGCGTGGCGGCCAATTGAGCCGCGTAATGCCCACCGGAAGAATGTCCGCTGACAAAGATGCGTTGGGCATCGCCGCCATAATCGGCAACATTATTGGCCAGCCAGGCGATCCCCTGCGACACGTCGGCGAAACCGTCTTTGTAGCGGTTGGGGGATAGCCGGTGGCCGATACTGGCGAAAATAATACCGGCCGCATTGAAGGCGGGCGCCATAAAGGCCGCTGTTTCCTTGTAACCATAGCTCCACCGGCCGCCATGGATGAAAGCCAGCACAGTGCCGTTCGGCGCATCTGGCACGAACAGCGCGATATGCTGATAGATATCGTCGCCATAGGCCACATCGATACCGTCGATCCCGCGGCATTGTTCAATCACCAGTCTAAGATAGGCCTCCGACGCCTCGGGCCGTGGGGCCTGTGGCGGATAATCCTCGATATTCATCAACGGCATGGCATTTCCTCTTCTCGACGTCGCAAGATTTTCACCTGAGCGGCTGCTTCGCGCAGATGGCAATGTTACACTCAGCCCCGCCCCAGCACACTAACCCGGGAACTGCGCCGTGACACAGACGATCAGCCCATCTCAGCTTAAAAACATGCTCAGCGATGGCGAAGAGCTGGCCCTTATCGATGTGCGCGAACAGGGCGTGTTCGGTCAAGGTCATCTCTTGCTCGCGTCGTGCCTACCGCTGAGCCATTTGGAAATGCGCATTGCCGACCTTGTGCCTTGGATGCGCACGCGCGTTGTACTGTTGGATGGCGGCGATGGCGAAGCGCTGACCGAAACAGCCGGCGAACGCCTCACGCGATGGGGTTATGGCAATGTTGCCCTGCTTGCGGGTGGGCTCGCCGCCTGGCGCGACGCAGGATATGAGGTCTTCAGCGGGGTTAACGTCCCGTCCAAGGCGTTCGGCGAGTATGTGGAGCATGCCTATGACACACCGCGACTGACGGCGGGCGAGCTGAAATCCCGCCGCGACGCCGGCGAGGACATCGTCGTGCTCGATTCCCGGCCCTTTGCCGAGTTCCACCGCATGAGCATTCCAGGTGGCATCGACGCACCGGGCGCCGAGCTGGTCTATCGTGCCCATGACATGGCGCCAGCCCCCGACACCCCGATCGTGGTCAACTGCGCCGGCCGCACGCGCAGTATCATCGGCGCTCAATCCCTGATCAATGCGGGCTTTCCCAATCCGATTGCGGCATTGGAGAACGGCACCATGGGGTGGCATTTGGCCGGGTTCAATGTGGCCCGTGGCGCCACCGCCGTGGCGGCACTGCCGTCAACAGCCGGACTGGAACACGCGCGGACAGCGGCGACACGGGTCGCCGAACGATTCGGTGTTGAACGCGTGTCGGCCGAAACCCTTGCCGAATGGCGCCACGATGGTGACGCCTACAGTCTATTTCTGCTCGATGTCCGTTCGCCTGGTGAGTTCGCTCTTGGCCATCTGCCAGGCTCTCGCAATGCCCCCGGCGGCCAACTTGTGCAAGGCACCGACGAATTCATCGCCGTACGCCATGCGCGTATCGTGTTGATCGATGACACAGAGGTCCGCGCCGTCATGACCGCATCATGGCTGATTCAGATGGGCTGGCACGATGTTCATGTGCTTGCCGGCGGGTTGAACGACCTTGACCTCACGTCGGAACCTCACACGCCGCTGATATACGGCGAGCCATGGCCAAATCTGATCGAACCTGCGGACCTAAACACGGTTCTCGATGATGGAAGCGTTAGCGTCATCGATCTGGATACAAGCCTGATCTATCGGGACGGCCATATCCCAGGCGCCCGTTGGGCCGTTCGATCACGCCTACAAACACAAATAGACGATCTGCCCGCGTCACAGACAATCGTCGTCACATCGGGCGACGGCCGATTGGCCGCGCTGGCGGCTGGCGAGATTGCCGTGCTGCGCCCCGATAGCGCGGTTCTTGTTCTCAAAGGCGGAACACAAGCTTGGAAAACGCAAGGATTAGCGCTCGAGACCGGCCTTACCCACCCGCTCGGCCCCAACGATGACGTTCAGTACAAACCCTATGACCGCGAAGGCGGAGTCGAGGCGGCGATGCAGGATTATTTGCAGTGGGAGGTGGCGTTGGTGGAACAGATCGCCCGTGACGGCAACTTGACCTTCCGCCGCTACGATTGATGCGGGCGTTTACAACCGACCGGCCAGATTATTGCCGGCACGGTTGATCTGGAGCGTGAATACATCGTCGCCGAATCCTTCGACGAATTCAGCCTCGCGAAACGGCACACCGCTATCATCGTGGGCCAACAGGCGCTTGGGAAACTCGAGCGCATTGATGTCGACCTTGGGATCGAGGAAGCCGTTCAGCGCAAAATTGCCACCCGAACAACTAGCGACGATCCAATAATATTCATTGCTGTCGAACTGTTGGCCGGCCGATGATGGCGACGACGCAACAGCCGCCGCAAAGGCATCCACAATCCCCGCCGCGGTTGGGTTGTCGATCGCGGCGCGGCTCTGCAGCAATTCCCACGGGCCGAACGGATTGTTCAGGTTAAACCGGTTGACGATTCCCGACCGCCCCCGGGCACGCACCGACAGATCCGCCCCATTGAGCGTCGGCGTCAATTCGTAGGCGCGGATTTGCACTTTGTAGATCGCGTTATAGACGAAACGGTAATGGTCCGGCCCGCCGGATCGGCATTCCGCCCGGATATCGTCGCCGGCCACAAAGCTGAACCAGGTTAGCGATCGTTCGACCGGATTTGCCGGTGGACCCTGATAAGTCGTGCAGGCGCTGAGGCCTAAAACGGCAGAAGCCACAAATAATTGAGACCATTTCATCGCGCAATTCCGCCAATTTTGGGGTTAACGTAATTCTAATTCGAAAATGTTATTTACATAAATCCGAGACAACCACTAGAATCCCTTTGATTCAATTAGAATTTTTGGATTTGAGGCTGCCGAAAGACCCATGATGGACCTGGCAATCAGAGCTTTCTCCCGTCCTAATGCGCCCCGCCAACGCATAATTTTGCGCGCCTATTTGGTGGTGGCACTGACGGTTTTGCTGGCGCCATTAACGGCAAACCCGGCGCAGGCTGGTTATGCCGCGATCGTGGTCGATGCGAATTCCGGCCGCGTTCTCCATTCACGCAATGCCGACACGCCGAACTTCCCGGCATCCCTGACCAAGATGATGACCCTGTTCATGGCCTTCGAAGCTTTGGACAAAGGTACCTTGGCGATCCACCAACCGTTGACCGTGTCGAAACGTGCCGCAGGCCAACCGCCGTCCAAGCTTGGCCTAAAAGTTGGCGAGACCATCACGGTCGAAGAAGCCATCCGCGCGCTATCGGTTAAATCCGCCAACGATGTCGCAACCGTCCTCGCCGAGGCGCTGGGCGGCACCGAGATTAAATTCGCGCAGATGATGACAGCGCGCGCGCGCGAGCTCGGCACGACCCGCACCACATTCCGCAACGCCTCGGGACTTCCCAACAAACGCCAAAAGAGTACTGCGCGTGATATGTCGACCCTCGCCCGCGCGCTGATCGATGGCCTGCCGGACTATTACGGCTACTTCTCCGTGGCCTCGTTCAAATACAAGGGCAAGACCTACCGCAACCATAATTCCCTGTTGAAGAATTACGCCGGTACCGACGGCATCAAGACCGGCTATATCCGCGCTTCTGGTTTCAATCTGGTCGCCTCAACCGAACGCGACGGCGTCCGGCTCATCGGCGTGGTCTTCGGCGGCAAAACCGCCGACCGCCGCGATCGCCAGATGCGCAGCCTCCTCAACCGATCTTGGGCGCAGGCCCGCACCGCCTCGACCTATGCCGCACGCCCGATTCCCAAACCGCCGGTTCCGGGCAGCGAAACGATCGTCGCCACCACGAGCATCAACGCCCCGATCCCACCGACTATCGTGCGCCGCTCGCCGGCGAATTGGGGCATTCAAATCGGCGCCTTCTCCGGTTACACGGACGCCCATATCGCGGCGGGTAACGTTGCCCGGGATATGTCCAATCTTCCGGTGACCGCATCGCTGAAAATCGAGCCCGTGAATCAAAACGCCAATACGCTATTCCGGGCACGGCTGATGGGTATGGATGAAAATTTCGCACGCGCCTCGTGCCGCCAGCTCATCAGCAACGGCCGCGAATGCGCACTGGTGACGCCGCAAGGCGACGAGCTGGCCAGCCTGCCCCCGCGGTAGCCAACACCCCTCCTCCAAATGGAAAAACGCCGCTCTACACAAGGCAGAGCGGCGTTTTAGTATGAACGCAAGGTGATCGCCGGGTGGCTTTCGTTTTGGAATTTACCTACCCGTGGCGTTAAGACCCAAACCGGTTCCAAGGTAATGAAATCGGAAGGCATGCGAGATCACCATCGCGGCAAACCTCTTCGCGTTGGAAATGCCCTACCGGACACCTCTCATCGCTAGAGGATCACCAGTGTCTCGCACGACGGCCTTCGCCGTCACCAATCCGTTAGACATGGGATCACCTCCTTTCAATTGTTGCACCAATGAAAGAACTCTAGCCCAGCCTCGCGGAGTCGCAAAGCGACTGAAACAAGCGGATTATTGAGCGGCCTGGGCGCTTTCGATAGCGTCGTTGACCCGCGGCATGACCTCGGTCGCCATCAACTCCATCGAGCGCTTGGCTAAATCCGCATCGGCAAAATCAACGCCGGCATAAACAATTTCGCCAAAATCGCCGGTGACCTCGCGAAACGCCAATATCTCATCGACAACTTGATTGACGCTACCGGCGATCACCGTATCGTCGAGGATACGGTCCAGGGTCACATTTTCATCCGGCTCGTCGCGGGAATATTTGAAGACTCCGTGACGGTTCGAGCGTTTCAGCTTTCTGAACAACTGGCTGTAATAGAAACGGTACGGGCTATTTGCGTCGTCCTTGCCGTAGCGCTGCGCCACCTTATCGTCGTCGGCGACAAAAATTGTCCGGGCGATCCGCCAGTCGTCGATGCTGGCCACTTCACCGACGCTGTCCTTGCCTTCCTTATAGTTCACCCAATGGGTCGCGGCCCATTTATCGATGAGGAAGTTGGCGGAGAGCGGGTGGAAGTCGCGCGCCCCCATGGCCACAACGCCCTTGGAAAATGGCGCCACGACGGTGCCGACGATCTCGGGCCGGGGCTGTTGAAAGGGTTTCGGCATGATGCCCAGACCGACCTCATCCCAATGGGAGGTTTCGGTGGTGACGGTGTAACGGTTATTGGGCAGATCAATTTTATAGGGCGGTTCGCTGTCCCAAATCGCCAGAATCACGTCGATCGCCTCGGCGAACATCTGGTTGCGGTCTTCATCCAGAATATCCAGGGCTTCGGCGTCCGACCGTAATGCGCCGGGGCTGATCCCCATGATAAATCGCCCATCGGCGAGATGGTCGAACATCGCCGCATGGGTCGCCACCAGAACAGGGTGCATATGGGAAAGATTGGTGGTCCCGGTCCCCAGTTTGATCTGCTCGGTCGAGTGGATCAGCGTCGCGTGAAACAACATCGAGTTGGTAATGTTCTCGGCCTTGTCGCTCAGATGCTCACCGATGAACGCATCGTAGAAGCCCAGCTTATCGCAAAGAATAACCGCCTCGCGATCCTCATTCAGGGTCTCGCGATAGTCGCGGTGCAGCGGATGCACCGGCATAGCAAAATAACCTAAGCGCATAATTTCCTCACAGGGCCAATTTCAAATTTGATTATAGAAAATTTTCCGGCGGTGACAGTCCGCTTTCCGCCAACTGATCGCACAAGTCTTGTTTCAGCCGGGCAAGACCGTCCGCATCGCCGGATTCACAGCGCGCCACCAAAACATCTTGCGTGTTCGAGGCCCGAAGTAACCACCAGCCATCTTCGGTGTTAACCCGTACACCATCGATGGTCGTGACATCGGCGTTGGCCTTGGCGAGACGGCCGGCAACTTCCTCTATCACGGCAAATTTGCGCTCTTCGGAACTGGGGAAGCGCACCTCCGGCGTATTGCACATCTGTGGCATCTGGTCGTAAAGCGCCGCCAGGCTGGTTTGCCGGCGCTCGAGCAAGGCGAGCAACCGGACCGCGGCGTATAAACCGTCGTCGAAGCCATAATATCGGTCGGCGAAGAAAATATGGCCGCTCATCTCTCCGGCTAATGGCGCCGACAATTCGGCCATCTTCGATTTGATCAGGGAATGCCCGGTGTTCCACATCACCGGGTCGCCGCCCAGCCGGCCGATTTCATCGAACAGCGCCTGGCTCGATTTTACGTCGGCGATGATCGACGCGCCCGGATCGTTAAGAAGCACATCTTCGGCGAACAGCATCATCAGTTGATCGGCCCACATTATGCGCCCCTGTCCATCGACCGCCCCGATACGGTCGCCATCGCCGTCGAACGCGATACCCAGTTCGCAATTATGTTCCCGGACATGGGCTTGCAGCTCGACCAGATTCTCAGGAACCGTTGGATCGGGGTGATGACCGGGAAACGTACCGTCAACGATGCCGTTGATCACATGATGATGGCCCGGGATCGTGGCGCATAGCATGTTCAGAATTTCACCAGCCGCGCCATTGCCCGGGTCCCAGGCAATCGGCGCCATGCGCGTCGATTGGAATTCCTCGGCCAGACGCGCCGTATAGGCTTCGCGCAGATCTATCTCCTCAACGCTTCCCGCGCCCGACACGAAGTCGCCTGCTGCGGCCAGGTCGGCCAAGCCTTGAATATCGGCGCCAAAAAAGGGCGCCCCCTGAAGGGTCATCTTGAAGCCATTATACTCAGGTGGATTATGGCTGCCCGTCACCATCACACCACCATCGGTCGGCAAGTGCTTGATGGCGAATGACAGCATGGGGGTCGGCCCCATACCCACCTGACGCACTGCGAGACCACAGGACATCAATCCATCAACAAGCGCCTGCGCCAGTTCAGGGCTGGTGAGGCGCCCATCATATCCAACAGCAACGCTATGGCCGCCGCTTTGGGCGAGCCGCGTTCCGAAAGTAAGGCCCAGTGTTCGCGCTGTCTCGGCGGTTAGAGTCTCGCCGACGATCCCGCGCACGTCATATTCGCGCAATATGGTGGGGTCAAAATCTTGTACCGACATCACTTTACCCCTTCCCGCTTGCGCCATAGACAGTCGGGCGGCCAATCGAGATGTAATCGAAGCCGTTTCGAGCCATCTCATCGGGATTATAAATATTGCGCAAATCGATCATGAGCGGCGCCGACAACAGCGACTTAATGCGCCCAAGATCGAGCGCCCGAAATTCATTCCACTCGGTCAGTATGACGACCGCATCAGCGCCGGCCATGGCGCTATAGCCATCGTCGCACCAGGTAACGCTCTGCAAAATTTCGCGCGCCTCTTCCATACCCTCAGGGTCAAAGGCCCGGATCGAAGCGCCGGCTTCAATCAATTTCGGCACCACGACGAGGCTCGGCGCATCGCGCATGTCATCGGTATTGGGTTTGAACGTCAGCCCCAAGACGGCAATCATCTTGCCTTCGACACTGCCACCGCAGGCAGCAATTATCTTGTCCGCCATGGCGGATTTGCGGCCGTCATTGATCGCGACCACCTGTTCGACCAAGGTGACCGGCGATCCGGCATCGCGCGCCGTTTGCACGAGCGCGCGCGTATCCTTGGGAAAGCACGAACCACCATAACCGGGACCGGCATTCAGAAACTTGCCGCCGATGCGACCATCAAGACCTATGCCGCGGGCGACGTCTTGGACGTTTGCACCGACCTGCTCACAGAGGTCCGCAAACTCGTTGATGAAGGTAATCTTGGTCGCCAAAAATGTGTTGGCGGCATACTTAATGACTTCTGCGGATTCAAGGGACGTGAATACAATCGGCGTGTCGCGCAGGAACAAGGGTCGATAGAGACCACGTAAAACCGTGCGGGCATGTTCGGTCTCGGCGCCGATGACTACGCGGTCGGGCCGCATAAAATCCTCAATTGCCGCCCCTTCCCGCAGAAATTCGGGATTTGACGCCACGTCGAGCCCGTTTTCGGGCCGCACCTTCCTCATACGCTCAATTATTTCGCGCCCGGTCCCGACGGGCACTGTCGATTTTGTAACCACAACGGTTTGCGGATCGGCGTGCTGGGCAATCTCCTCGGCGGCGGCGTAGACGTAGGATAGATCGGCATGGCCGTCGCCGCGGCGCGACGGCGTCCCAACGGCGATGAATACAGCCTGGGCTCCGGCGATAGCGGCGGGAAGATCGGTGGTAAATTCGAGCCGGCCCGCGGCGACATTGCGCTTTACCAAATCCTCGAGGCCCGGCTCGTAAATCGGCATTTCGTCGCGCTGCAGCATGGCGATTTTGTCCGCGTCCTTATCGACGCAAACAACATCCCAACCAAATTCGGAAAAACAGGCGCCCGACACCAAGCCCACATAACCGGTGCCGACCATCACTATACGCATCGTCTAAACCCCGTAGCCGGCAAGCACCTGGCGCAACGCGGGTCCGAGATCCTCGCGCTCCAAGGCAAAAGCGAAGTTGGCCTCGAGGAATCCCAATTTATCGCCACAGTCGAAGCGGCGCCCTTCGAAGACTTGCCCGTGGAAGGGTTGCCGCCCAATCAAACAAGCCATCGCGTCGGTCAATTGAATTTCGCCGCCGGCGCCGATGTCCTGGCGCTCCAACTCGCCGAAGACCTCAGGCATCAAAATATAGCGGCCAACCACGGCGAGGTTAGACGGCGCATCTTCGGGGGAAGGTTTCTCCACCAACCCTTTAACCGAATGCACAGCCCCCTCGGCGCCGCCCGGCTCGATAATGCCGTAGCGCGACGTATGTTCGTGGGGAACCTCCATGGCGGCGACCACATTGCCACCCTGATCGTCGAACACGGT
>JABDJY010000482.1 GCA_013003285.1 Alphaproteobacteria bacterium
TTCCCTGGTCAAAGGTGGCCCGCCGCAATATGGCGCCTTGCTGCAGGGCGTGTCCGACATGGCGTTCAGCCTACCGGGATATCTCGGCCCGAAATTCCCGTTCAGTAATGCGGTAACGATCCCGGGCATCACCCAGAACGCCGAAGACGCGACCAACAAACTCTGGAACGCCATGGATGTGGTGGAAACCGAGTATGACGCCAAGATCATCGCGCTGTGGGCGGTCGATCCGAAAATCATCCTGACCAGGAAACCGATCAACACGCTGGCCGATCTCAAGGGATTGAAGCTGCGAGTAACGTCGAAACAGGACGAATCCTACGTTAACAGGCTTGGTGCGGTATCGGTGGCGTCGGGTGTGACCGTCATCCATCAGAATTTCACCAACGGCGTGATCGATGGTGTCCATATTGGCGCCAGCGCCATTCGCTCGTTCAAACTGCACGAGCCGGCGAATTTCGTCATCACCAACCTGCCGCCCTCCATGTCGCCGATTTACATTCTGATGAACCAGCAGAAATTCGACAGCATGACCCCGCAGCAGCAGGGGTGGATTAACGCAGTCGCCGGGCGCGAACTGAGCCTCGGTGGCGGCACCGGATATGACCGCGTCGGTAAGGGCGGCGTTGCCTTTGCTGAGCAAAATGGCCTGACCGCCATCACGCTGAGCGACGCTCAAAAAGCCGCGTGGCAGACCGCCATGCAGCCGGAGGTCGACAAATTCCTCGATGCGAAGATCGATGTGTCGTCGTCATCGTCGACGCTCGACCTCACGGGGCGTGAATTTGTCGCCAAGTTGAACGCCAAGACCAACTAGCGCCAACGCGATCCGGCTAGAACTTCGTGTCCCGACCGCCGCAATTGCCCGACCGCGCGCTCACATTGATTGACCGCGCGGTCGGGTGGCTGGCCCGTATTGGCAGCATCACCATGGTGGCGTTGGTGGTGCTCACGGGCATCGGTGTGTTTTTCCGCTACGTGGTGAACGACCCGATCAACGGGCTGGGTGATATATTGGGCTTGACCCTATCGATCACCGTCGCCTGTTCGCTGGCCTATGGCGGGCGGGTCGGGGCGCATGTGGCGGTCGATGTATTGGGCATGGTCGGCGGACGCAAGGTGACCCGTTGGACCGACCCGGTGGTGCGGCTGCTGGGTATTTTTATCATCGGCGTGGCGGTCTACGCGCTGATCAAGAACGGTCTGTGTGGCATTTTGTGCGGGTTCCTGACATCGAGCCTGGCGATACCCCACGAGCCGTTTTACTACTTCCTGGCATTTGGCCTGACCGCCTACGGCTTTGTGCTAACGGCGGAGTTCATCGCCGGGCTCGTCCATTTCTCGGCGGATGTCGATCCCAGCGAGAAGTCGAACTAGCGCCCATGTCAGAATTTAATGTCGAACATTGAAATTGGCTTTCTAGGGCTCGGCATCCTGCTGCTGTTGCTGGCGCTGCGCATGCCGGTGGCGACAGCGATGATGCTGGTGGGCTTTGGCGGCCATTGGGCGATCAGCCCGCGCGGCGCCATTCCGTCGCTCGCAGGTAGTGCGTTCGAGACCACGACCATCGAGGCGCTGGCGATCCTACCGTTGTTCGTTCTGATGGGTAATTTGGCCGGGGTGTCGCGCATGAGCCGCGATCTCTATGACGCGGCCTATGCCTGGGTCGGGCATTTTAGGGGCGGACTGGCCTCGTCGACGATTATCGGCTGCGCGGGTTTTTCATCCCTATCCGGATCATCGCTGGCCTCGGCCTTGACCATGGGCCGTGTCGCGCTGCCGGAAATGCAGCGCTACAAATATTCAAACCAGATGGCCACCGGCGCCATCGCGGCCGGCGGCACCTTGGGTATTCTCATCCCGCCCTCGGCCGGCTTCGTCGTCTATGCCATTCTGACCGAGGAATCGATCGGCCGATTGTTCATGGCCGGGGTTCTGCCGGGCATCATGCTGGCCTCGCTGTTCATCGGCGCGATCTATCTCATGACGCTTTGGAAGCCCGAATTGGGGCCGCCGGCGGAAACCCGGATGGCCTATCGTGACCGGTTTAAGGCATTGGCCCAGGCGCTGCCGATTACCATCATCATCGTTGCCACGGTCGGCGGAATTTATCTCGGCGTCTATTCGGCGACCGAGGCGGCGGGCATTGGCTGCCTGCTGGCCTTTGTCTTTGCCCTGTACCGGCGTTCGCTGACCTGGTCGAACTTCGCCGATGCGGTGATGAATACACTGCGATCCACCGCGACGACGTTTCTGATCTTGATCGGCGCCTTCGTCTTCACGCCCTTCATCGCGCTTTCGGGCATTCCCGATGTGCTGCTCGAACTTCTCACCGGCTTCGAATTGGGCAAATTCGGTCTGTTGGCGATCGTTCTGGTGTTTCTGGTGCTGCTCGGCACCTTCATGGAGGGGTTCGCCATTTTGGTGCTGACCCTGCCGTTGCTCGAGCCAGTGTTACGCTCCTTCGGCATCGATATGGTGTGGTATGGCGTCTTGATGGTGATTGTTCTGGAAATGGGGCTGATCAGCCCGCCGGTGGGGGTCAATGTGTTTGTGGTGAAAAGCATCGCCGAAGACGTGCCCATGAACGATATTTTCAAAGGTATATTTCCGTTCTGGATCGCCATGGGCGTCGCACTGTTCATTCTGGTGTTGTTTCCGGGGATCGCGCTGTTGCTGCCCAACACCATGTTCAACTAAGCCTGATTTTCTTCGCCGAAAAAAATTCGCCCGCAGCCCTATAAGCTGTCGGCGCACCGGCTTTGCTGCGCTATAAAGCAGGCTCAAAACAACGATGCCAAAGGCATCCACGACAATTTTGTCAGTTCCAACCGGGGGAGAATAAGAATGCCAAAAATGACCGGCGCCCAAGTCATGGCCGATATGTTGAAGGGCTATGACGTCAGCCATGTGTTCTTGGTGCCAGCGGTACTGCGGACGACGATGGTCGAGTTGGAAAAGCGCACCGAGATCAAGCGTCTGCATGTTCATTCAGAAAAGACCGCCGCCTATATGGCCGACGGCTATGCCCGCGCGACCGGAAAACCGGGCATATGCATGGCCCAGGTGATCGGCGCGCTTAATCTGGCGGCGGGCCTGCGCGATGCTCATCTGGCGCATTCGCCGGTCATCGCCATGACCGGCGGGCGCGACCCGGCCACCAAGTTTCGCGGTGTCTACCAAGAAGTCGATGACGTGCCGGCCTTCGAGCCGGTAACCAAATTCAACGCCACGGTCGACAATGTGGAGCGTTTTCCCGACATGGTCCGCCAGGCATTCCGGGTTGCGACCTCAGGCACGCCGGGACCGGTCCATTTGCAGTTCCGCGGCAATGAAGGCCAGGTCGATGCCGAAGAAGCCGATATGGAGGTGCTGTGCGAGGAAGCGTTCAGCTTTGTGCCGCCTTATCGCAGCGAGCCTTCGGAAGATTCCGTACGGGCCGCCCTGGCGCAGCTGGAAGCCGCAGACCGTCCCGTCATCGTCGCCGGTGGCGGCGTGCGGGCCTCGGGCGCGGCGGCTGAGTTGGTGTCGCTTGCCGAGCGATTGAACATTCCCGTCGCCACATCGTTGAACGGCAAGGATTCGATTCCCGGATTCCATCCGCTATCGGTGGGTGTTGTCGGCACATATTCGCGCGAGAGCGCCAACCGCATCGTCAACGAGGCCGATCTGGTCTGCTTTGTCGGAACCAGCGCTGGCGGCATGACCACCCATTTCTGGCAAGTGCCGCCGATTGGCGTGGCGGCGATCCAGATCGACCTGGAGCCGGAAATCATCGGCCGCAACTATCCGCTGAAAGCCGCGGTTCAGGGCGACGCGAAAGTCACCCTGACGCGCATGCTGTCGATGACCAATGCGGAATCAGCCTCGCGCCGTACGGCCTGGGTCGCGCGGGCAGCCGCCGTGGTGGGCGAATGGCGCAGCACTTTCAAAGAGCTTTTGGAATCTGACTCACTGCCAACGCGGCCCGAGCGCGTCTGTAAGGAGCTGACCGATCATCTGCCCGACGACGCCATCGTCGTTGCCGATACCGGCCATGGCGGCATGTGGATGGGTGGCATGTATGATTTGCGCACCCCGAACCAGAGCTATATGCGCAGCGCCGGCCATCTCGGCTGGGCGTTTCCCGCCGCGCTCGGCGCCAAGTGCGGCGCACCCGATCGTCCGGTGTTCAGTTTCACCGGCGATGCCGGGTTCTGGTACCATATCGGCGAAATCGAGACCGCCGCGCGCTGGGGCATCAACACGGTCACCCTGGTCAACAACAACAGCTCGGGCAACCAGTCCAAGCGCGGCTTCGACCGGGTCTATGGCGGGCAGCAGACGGAAGAAGGGCTGCGCCTGTGGCATTTCACCGACGTGAATTTCGCCAGGATCGCCGAAGAAATGGGCGCCGTCGGTATCCGTGTCGAAACACCGTCGGAACTGCCGGGCGCCTTGCAACAGGCCTTCGAAGCCAACCGGCCGGTCATCATCGATGTGACCACCGACATCGATGCGTTGGCGCCGCTCGCGGTGACCTGATCGACAGTTAATCGCTCTATCGTGCCACGGGGGCACAAATCATTGTGCCCCCGGTCGCATGGTCTTTCGCCGACCCGTCCTATCTCTAGTGCCAAGCAACGCCATCGCCGGCGGCTGGGAAAACCGTCGCCGGGTTATGCGTTTTATCAGAACCGAAACTCGAGACCACAGATAGGAAGGCAAATCATGAGCGCCATCAATTCACTAATTCCCCGTCAGCAGGCCCCGTCATTGGAGGTCGCCACCGTCGGTGGCGGAACCTGGAGCCTTGCCGATCAATCACCGGAGAACTTCACAATGGTGGTGTTCTATCGGGGGCTGCATTGCCCGATCTGCTCCATGTATCTGGGCGATCTGAACAAGAAGGCCGAG
>JABDJY010000070.1 GCA_013003285.1 Alphaproteobacteria bacterium
GTCTACGGTTTGTCGAAATGATGGGCGGCCGCATCAATATTGAAAGCGAGCCCGGCGTGGGTTCCTGCTTTACGGTATCGCTGCCCGATATCAGACCCATGATTCATGAAGATATTTCCCAAGGCGATGGGCCACTTATCCTGGTTATCGAAGACAATCCATCTGATCAATCTCTGCTAGTACGTGAGTTGACACGCAGCGGGTATAAGTTCGAAGTGGCCCATGATGGTGTAAAAGGCATGGCGATTGCGCACGAGTCCTGCCCGGCAGCCATTATTCTGGACATCGAAATGCCCGGCATGGATGGATATCAAGTATTGAAAGCGCTGAACGCTGATGAACAACTTCGACCGGTGCCTGTTATTGTGGTCACAGCCCATGATGTTCGCCACATCGTCACAACCCTCGGCGCAAGTTACTTCTTGGCCAAGCCCATAGACAGAGAGGCTCTTCATCAAACGCTCAGCGAGTGTTGCGAATATTTTTCACAATTAGCGGCCTCGGCTTGAGCTGTTGACCTTTGTTTTTTCGGGCGTACTCGTCCCCGCAAATTGACCGTCCATCACCAGGTAAAGCTGGTTTTCCACCTAGCATGATTGATGTCCGGAATGGGTGGTGGTCTCAACCGACGCACGCGCTCCTAGATCGTGGGATATGGCCCCACACGCTCTTCATAAGCTTTCGTCGAAGGATGATCGATAAGGTTTGTGATTTCCGGCCGCATCCACGGATGGAGCGTCAGGGACGTAATATCGGCGTGAAAATCCTCCAGGCTATCCGCTTCCCAGATGGTGACATTCCCGTGATCGCCCGGAACTCGCCAGAATTTCCGTAACTTGCCGGCCTGGATCAATTCAATTGCGCGGTCCAATTCAGCCGAACGCATTGACTGCAGCAATTCGGGGTCCATATCGCCCGGCATTTCGATCTTCATACGCACCAAAAACAGCGTTGCAAAATCTCCGGGAAAGTTGTGAACGGCTAAAGACGAAAGCGCAGGCTACAGGCTCATAGATATTACAGTGGCGATATTACAGTGGCGGAAGCCGAGGGCGTCGGAAGATGGTTATTTTCTCTTGGGCATAGCGGTATTGAACGCGTCCCGCAAACCCGCGGCGGCGAAGTCGAGTGCCTCGAAGGCGGCGTCGACATAGCCGCCCATACTGGGAAACAAGTGGGTGTAGCCTTCCCAATTGCGGTGGCGCACGGGCACGCCCGCCTCGGCGAGCCGTTCCGCATAGGCGATGCCCTCATCACGTAACGGGTCATGGCTCGCCGTGATCACGATGGCCGGCGGGAGCCCCGAAAAGTCGTTGGCCAGCAGGGGCGAGACGCGCGCGTCATGGCAAAGGGCCTCATCGTCGAGGTAGTACTCCCGCCAGCGCTCCTGCATGCGACGCGTCAGGACGGGGCCGTCGGCGTTCTCCTCGTAGGAGGGGGTATCGAAGATCAGCTTGGTGATCGGACAGATCAGAACCTGCGCGCAGAGTTGCGGACCGGGGTCGCGAAGCTGCTGGGCGGTGACCGCCGTCAGGTTGCCGCCGGCGCTGTCGCCGGCAATGGCGATGCGGGTGGGGTCGGCACCGATCTCTTCGGCGTGCTCGTGGACCCAGCGTACCGCCCATTGGCAGTCCTCGACGGCGGCGGGAAATTTGTGCTCGGGCGCCAACCGGTACTCGACGGAGACGAAAATGGCGCGCGCCGCGTTGGCCATGTAGCGGCACTGCGGTTCCACCGTATCGTGGCACCCAATGGTCCAGCCGCCGCCGTGGAAATAGACGACAACCGGCAGCGGTGGATCGGCGGGCGCGGTCACGGTCACGGGCACATACACGCGCAACGGCACCGGACCGCCCGGCCCCGTCGGATACAGGTCCATCACCCGGCGCAAGGGCACCGGCGCCTGGTTCAGAATGGCGACCCGTTCGCGCAGCGTCGCCCGCGCCTCGCCCGGCGTGAGGTCCGGAAAGCTTACCCCCGCCATCATGCCGACGGCTTTGCGGATCTGAGGATGAAGTTCCATGGCGCGCCTTCCCCTGCCAACTCGCGAGCTGCGAACCTATCACTCCCGAACACCGCAAACCGAGCAAATATTGCCCGGACGGCCGCTGTGGGGCCTTCCCGCCATCATCAGCCATGGCCATTCAGGGCAGGTTTACACCCGATTCCGGTCGCCATGTCGCCGATGTCTGACGTTGGGCGAAAACCGGTTGTGATCAAAGGTCGCATCTGACGACCGGATTTAGCCAAACGCGGCCCTCGCCATGTATACTGGTCTATACGCGTCGCTCCCGGTCGGCCCAATCCGGCCGGTCGTTAACACTTTCCCATTTACAGCATCAGTGATCATGACCGCCCCAGCGCAAGAGGCCGCGACATCCAGCCCCAAAGAGAAGGTCGTGGCGATAAGCGTCATGTGCCTTGCGTCGTTGTGCTTCATCGCCATGCACGGCTTCATCAAGTCGGTGCGCGGCGACGTGCCGGTGGGCGTCATCTTGTGGTCGCAATTCGCCTTCCAGGCCATAATTCTGACCGCGCTGTTCGCCCGCCACCTGCCCCGCCTTCTGACCCCGAACAAGCTCGGCCTGCAGATCGGCCGCGCGGGCGCCCAGATCGCCACCATCTGCCTCATGTTCATCGCCGTCGGCCTGATGCAACTCGCCGATGCGATCGCCATCGCCTTCGTCGCGCCGCTGCTGATCACCGCTTTATCGGTCGCGTTCCTGAAAGAGAAAGTGAAGGTCCAACATTGGTTGGCCATTCTGGTTGGCTTCGCCGGCGTCATGATCGTCATCCAACCCGGCGCCGGCGTGTTTAACGCGGTGGCGCTGTGGCCGCTTGGCGCGGCATTGTGCGCCGCGATCTACCAAACCATGACGCGGCCCATCGCGCGGACCGTCGAACCGCGCACGATGCTCTACACCGCGACCCTTATCGGGCTGGTGACCACATCGGCGGCGCTGCCGTTTTTCTGGCTGATGCCGAACCTCGAACAGCTTGCCTTTCTACTCGCCGCCGCCTGTCTTGGGGCGATGGCGCACTTCCTGCTGATCAAGGCCTACCAGATGGCGCCGGCCTCGCTGGTCGCGCCGTTTTCCTACAGCGAATTGATCTGGGCGTCGGCAATCGGCTTCGCGGCGTTCGGCGACGTGCCCACGCTAACGACCTTGGCCGGCGGTGCGGTGCTGGCCGCCAGCGGCCTTTATCTGCTCCGGCGCCAATATAAATGACGGGCAATGCCGGATGACGGTGCGCCAGCGGCATTTACGATCGGTTAACCATACCGGCGAATAATGTCGGCGTGTTGATATGACTTATTCGTGTGGACTCGCGAGACGCATCATCCGAGTGGAAACTTCGAACATCAGTGTTTTCGTTGTGCGGCGAGCCGCCACAGGAATTACAAATGTGAGGGAATGATGACGGAGAATTCCGGTTCGGTTGGCGGCCGAAAGCTTCTTATTGGTGCGGTCGTCCTCAGTGGCGCCGTGATCGCGGCAATTGCCGTGGGTTATGTCAATCAGGTCACGCCCTTGAACCTTGCGCTGACGGACCCGGTTAGCGGCGCCGACATGGACGACATGGACGGGGGTTTTGCCGGGCCGGCTCAACAGACAGAGGTCGAGCACGCCACCGGGTCGGTGCCGATGACAGAACTCGCGACGATTTCACTGGGGAGTGGCGTGCCGCTACCGGCGGAAATAGAGCCACCCTTGTCGGCAACGCCGATCCCAGAAGAAATTCAAGTCGCGGCAGCGGACACCACCGCCTGGCGAATACAGCTATTTTCCCTGAGCAGCCAAACAAATACCGAGACGGCGTGGACAAGGCTGCAACAGACAAACCCGGATTTGCTGGATAATCTGACCCTGCACGTACAGCCGGCTGAATTGTCGAATGGCACATTTTATCGGGTACAAGCCGGCCCGGTGTTGGACCGAGTGGCCGCCATATCACTTTGCAACGAACTCAAATCCAGAAATCAGGATTGCTTGGTGGTCGCACCATAGTCGCTGTGCCGGACGCTTTCCGACGGCGGTCTTTCTAAGCGCGACAGTAGCGATACGACCCCGATCAATCGGCGAGCATGGCCATGGCGGCCCGGCGGTCGCTCGATTTCAAGCCAAGAAACAGCTTGCGGGCTTTCGCAATTTCCTGTGCGGAGCCGCTCTCAGCGGCTGCCTTAAGGGCAACTGTCGTCGGATGATCCGGTCCGCAGATGAAAGCCAAGGCTTTCGCCAAACGCCCCATGGCGTCGCGATCGATTTTTAGCTCTTCCATTCAAAAGTCCCTCACGCAGCAGCTTGTTTGGTCGCGTCGATAAATATGCCGCGACCGGCGGGCCTGACGCGGCTAACCGCGATGCAGCGCGCAGAGCTTGTTGCCGTAGGGATCGCGCACATAGGCAAGATAGACCTTGCCTGCCGCCCCCTCGCGCCAACCGGGCGGATCCTCGATGCTCGTGCCGCCGTTGGCGACGCCGGTGTCGTGGAAGGCCTCCGCCATTTCCGCACTGTCGCAGGCAAAGCCGATGGTACCGCCACTGGCGCCGCTCGCCGCCGTCCCGTCGATCGGCTTCGAGACGGCGAACACGCCGGTGCTGGTGCGGTAGAAGACCCGCCCCTTCGGATCGATCTTGCCCGCCGGCACGCCAAGCACCCCGAGCACGGCGTCATAGAATTTCTTTGCAACGTCGACGTCGTCCGCGCCAACCATAATATGCGAAAACACTGCTTGCTTCTCCCCAGACTGCGGCGATCGAACGGGCGACATCGCCCGCAACGCGCCGACCCGCGGGCGTGTCCCATGCCCGCGCCATTGGCATTCAACCTATCACCCCCCTCGAGGGCGCGGAAGCGTCGTCGTGGCTTGTCATTATGACAATTATAGCTGTCTCATCATGATCGGCGAGCGCGCCGTCGCCGCCGGCGTGTTCGAGGCCGCGGAGTAACCCGGCCGCGGTCGAGACCAACTCACAGCCAGCGCCAGACCGCAGATCGATTTACAAAGGCGCCGAATTCGGGTTTTCTGCCAATCCTTATGGCAACCTCCCCGACAGACGCGTTACCGCCGCCATTACCGCCCCCATTACCGCCAGGGGTGCTCGACACGCCGAGCGCATGGTTGGGCCCGGACATGGCGGCCGCGCCCGAGCGCTGGCTGGTGCAGCTTTCGCCGTCGCAAATCGCCGAACTGGAGCGCGCGGCGACGCGCTTTCTCGACAGCGGCGCGGATATCGGCGACATGGGCCGCGACGATTTCCCCCTGCCCGGTTTCGCCGCCCATCTGGCCGCGCTGCAGAAAATCCTGATCGCCGGCATTGGCTTCCAATTGATGCGCGGCCTGCCGGTGGCCGATTATTCGCCGGCAATGACGGCGACGATCTTTTGCGGCATCGGCGCACATCTGGGCAAGGCGCGCTCGCAAAACGCCAAGGGTCATTTGCTCGGCCATGTGCGCGACATCGGCGCCGACCTGGCCGACCGCAAGGTGCGCATCTACCAGACCGCGCGGCGGCAAACCTTCCACACCGATTCGAGCGACGCGGTGGGCCTGCTCTGCGTCCATCCGGCGATGGAAGGCGGCGAGTCCCTGCTGGTCAGCTCGACGACGGTCTATCATGAGTTTCGGCGCCGCCGTCCCGACCTGGTCCCGCTACTGTTCGAGCCCATCGCCACCGACCGGCGCGGCGAAGTGCCGGCGGGCGAAAAACCCTATTTCGAAATTCCCATTTTCAATTGGCATGAAGGCTATCTGAGCGCGCTCTATCAACGCCAATATATCGACAGCGCCCAGAAGATCCCCGGCGCGCCGCCGCTCAGCGCGGCGAAAATCGAAGCGCTCGATCTGCTCGATGCGCTGACCAACGATCCGAGGCTGAATTTCGCCATGCGATTGGAGCCGGGCGACATGCAGTTCGTCCACAATCACACGCTGATGCACGACCGCACGGCCTTTCGCGACGGGCCCGCGCCGCAGCCGAGGCGCCATCTGCTGCGCCTGTGGTTAGCCATCCCCGGCGACCGCCCCCTGCCCGCGGTTTACCGCCAGCGCTATGGCACGACCACCATCGGCGACCGCGGCGGCATCATCACCCCGCACACCAAACTGACCCTGGCGGTCGACGGCGAGTGAGCAAAGGCGGATGGAGCGCCGCGCTTGGCCATTGGCGGGGAGGTACCGGTCGTGACCGACGGGTTGCCTGACAGCTGGGACTAGCCATAACCAGCCCTTCAGCATCGGCTCACCTATCAATATATTAGTTGGATTGTTTCAGCCTACAGCGCCGGGTGGTCAGAAGTGAATAGAAAACAGCAGTTCTAAGAACCGTCGCCTACAACACCGCAATAACCGCCACCCAAATTACCAACCTGATGTGTTAGAAACACTCCGAATCCAGAACGTCGTCTGTTCTAAGAACTCCGACGAACGATAAAACCAAACCACCGAAGAAGACTCTGCCAAAAGGAAGCACCCATGCGACACAACGAACCAGTCTCTAATATAATGTCAGATCAGATGCTGACCGTGCACGTCGCTCAAAAGGTTAGCGAAGTGTATCGGTTGCTGACGGATAACCCAATTCATCACGTGCCGGTCGTCAACGGAAATGAGCTAATGGGCTTGATCAGTTCGACCGATTTGATGAAGCTCAGTCTTGATGCCTACGGCACGCCGGATGCAGCCAACGCGGAGTATCTCGATTCGCAGTTTTCGATCGATAAAGTGATGTCGTCTGAACTAACCACGGTCAATCCCGACGCCTCTATCCGATCGGTCGCCGAGATCCTGAGCGCGGGCACTATCCATTCGCTGCCCGTGGTTAACACCGACAACCAACTGGTCGGCATCGTAACGACGACGGACCTGGTTAACTACCTGCTCGACCAATACTGACAGCGGCCACGTCGCGGTCACCCATTACGACCGGTTGAAGTCGCAGGGTGACAATGGACGTAGCGGGAACGGCCCTAAACGGAAGCGGGGACTGTCTGTAGATAATCGACTTACGCGCCGCGAGTGGCTACGTTCCGCAGATGAAATTAGATCACGAAAAACCTGCGTCCCGGCCCCTGTCCAATCAAGTTGTCGAGCCGCTTCCCAGTGGCATGGCGCCGCGGCGTGCATTATTGGAAGGGCGGTTCGTGCGCCTGGAGCCTGTTGATCCGTCCGTGCATGCCGAGGCGTTGTATGACGCGTCCCACCGCGATGCGGAAGCCCTCAAGATCTGGGAATACATCCCGCATGGACCTTGGCCGGATCAGGCTAGTTTTGAACAGTGGCTACGCGATACCGTCAATCGAATAGAAAATGTTGTGTTCGCCATCCGCAGCGAAGACACCGGCAAAGCATGCGGGATGGTGCAATATCATCACATTGAGCCAAAATCGGGTGTGGTCGAAATTGGCGGTATTTGGTTCGCGCCCGAGTTCCAGCGTACGCGTGGCGCCACGGAGGTTCTATTGCTCGTGCTTTCGCACGCCTTGGACGACCTCGGCTACAGGCGTGTGCAGTGGCGCTGCGATACCCTGAACGAACGATCGCGGGCTGCCGTGCGACGTCTCGGTTTCGGATTTGAGGGCATCTTCTACAACGAGGCGATCGTCAAGGGTAAGAACAAGAATACCGCTTGGTATTCGATGCTGGATTACGAGTGGCCGCAAGTGAAAGAAAAGATTTCGACGTGGCTTGCCGATGACAACTTCGACGATGAGGGCCTGGCAAAGACATCTTTAAGCGAGATGATGACGAACCGAACCGCACGCGACTGAACGGAAATGCCGATGGCCACTTCGGCCCATTCCCCGCCGCGATCACGTGTCGCGGTTAATGATCCATGCCGCAAAGTATTTTCATTCTGCATGTGTTTCGGATTGCCAGATTCTCGACTTCCAACACATAACCTTTTAGGCTCTCTACCTGTAAGAGTATCGCAAGAGCGTTAAGTCGCGTCTGTGTGTTACGCGTATGATATAGGGGGAATGTTATGAGATTAATCTTTGCCGCTTTCACGGTCTTATTGTTGGTGTCGTTTGCCGATCGTGCCGTTGACGCCGAAGAAAGCGAAGTTCGCACAACCGGCGGTGCATTTTTAGGCAATTGGAATTTCTCCCAAATCAACTCTGATGATGCCGTGTTAGATGTCGAAGCCACCAGCAGGGTGTTGCTGTCCGTGAGTGCCGGCTATATCGCCAATAAGAGTTATCGCGAGATTTGGGAATTCCATGATTCTACCCTCATCTACACAAAGTTACCCTCACGAACCCAATTTCGTGGCGGTGTAGTTAGCGAGAAAAGCAGTATTGGCCTGATATGCGGCGACGATAATCAAGATTGCGATAACCCGCAGGCAAAAAATATCTCGCGCAATCTAACAATCGTAACATTCCGTTCGCCTGACAATTCAGAAGAGTGTGCCGGTCTGGTCTATGTTGGCACGGAAGGGTCTCGCAAAATTTTTCGAGGCACCTTCGGTAACTATCTCGCACGATCCACAGCCTGCGCGCCCTTTGAGTCGGATTCCGAAACGGCGGTGGCCCTAAGTGCGCAATATCTTTCGCTTGTCAAAAAAGACGGACGTCCCATCGCAGACCTCGCGCGGTACGATTT
>JABDJY010000037.1 GCA_013003285.1 Alphaproteobacteria bacterium
GTTGGTGCCCATGGCGCTAATCCAGAACCGTCCGCTGGCGCGACTGATGCCCGGCGGCACCCGATTGCGCAGCAAGAAAATATAGGCCGGCGCGAACCCGAAGATGGTGACCGGGTGGCGGTAGACCCGATAGGCAAGCCGGCGGTACCAAGGCAAGGCGCAATATTCTGCCACCGTCAGGACGATGATGTCCCCGACTCCACGTTTATCGAGATTACCCGACGTCGCATGGTGGATCGCATGGCTGCGCCGCCACACATAATACGGTGTTTGGGTCAGAACCCCGAGGCACCGTCCAACCCAATTGTTGATCATCCGGCGGCGGAAAAACGCGCCATGGCCACAATCATGCTGAATAAGAAAGAGCCGCATCAAAAACACCCCGGCCGGCACGGCGATGGCGAGGCTGAGCCAGATGCTGATCGATAGAGCGCCCCAGGCAGCCGCCCACAGCACAATATAGGGTACCAAGGTAACGGCGAATTCGAACAGACTGCGTCGGGGGTCGGCCCCGCGATAACACGTTAAATTTTTCGGCAAGTCAGGTGACAAGCCCAAATGCCGCCTCGGCGGCGTCTCTGGCCAGATGCCATCCATACGATAGGCGCTCCATTCGGTTGCGGGTTTCGAACGTGCTGGAAAATTCAATAGGTCAGTCGGCGACGCCGGACAAGACACAAGTCCGGCAGTATTGCTATGGTTGCCAACAATCGAGTTTTCAGGGAGCACATATAATGGCCATTGAAGTCGCCAAGGTCGAGTTAAAAACCGTCAGCGATGCGTCCGGCCTCGCCGCATGCCTCGATGCGGGACAGTTCACCGCCGACCAGGTGGTCGCGGTGATCGGCAAGACCGAGGGTAATGGCGGGGTCAACGACTTCACCCGTATTCTGGCAGATCAGGCCTTTCGCGCCGTGCTGGCCGAGCGCGGCAGCCGGGACACGGTGGCATTGGCACAAATCCCCATGGTCTGGTCCGGCGGTTGCGACGGGGTAATTACCCCGCACGCCACCATCTTCGCCCAGACCGACGAGACCGGCCCGGCCGATGAGGCCCGGCTGGTGATCGGCACGGCGATCAGCGTGGAACTGCTGCCCGAGGATATCGGCCGGGTGGCCATGGTGGAAAAGGTCGCCGATGCGGTGCGCGCAGCCATGGCGGATGCCGGCATCGATGACCCCGCCGACGTCCATTATGTGCAGACCAAGACACCGCTACTGACCATCGACAGCGTCGCCGACGCGGCCAGCCGCGGTCAAAAGGTCGCCTGCGAAGTCCACGATTCCATGGGTGTTTCGAACGGCACCACGGCGCTGGGCATCGGCGTCGCCCTGGGCGAAATCCCCATGCCGACGGACGACCAAATCTGCAAAGACCTCGATCTTTATTCCGCCGTCTCGTCCTGCTCGTCGGGTGTCGAATTGACCCAGGCGCAAATCGTGTTGCTGGGTAATCGCGCCGGCGCCGGCGGGCGCTTCGCCATTGGCCATGCGGTGATGAAAGACGCCCTCGACATGGATGGCATATATGACGGCATCCGCAACGCCGGCCTCGATCTGCCCGAGCGTGCCCGCGCCGAAGATCTCGGCGGCAAGCTGGTCAATGTGTTCATCAAATGCGAAGCCGACCATCGCGGTCAATTGCGCGGCCGGCGGCAGATCATGCTCGACGATTCCGATGTCCACCATCACCGCCACTCCAAGGGCGCGGTCGGCGGAGTCGCGGCGGCGGCTATCGGCGACCCGGCGGTGTTCGTCTCGGTGGACGCCATGAATAAGAGTAACCATGGCGGCGGCCCGGTGATCGCCATTGTCGATAAAGGCGTCGACAAAAGCTGAGCCCTTTACCTTTGGCGATCGAGGCATAGATTGAGTATTCTCAGACCCTAATTCATCCAAAACGGCAAGGAATAGTCGAAAATGGACCACTCAATGGAACAGGCGGAAAGCACGGCAAGCGTTACCGCCGCCCTCAATTTCTATGTCGACGACGGCACCGTGCCGGTCAATGTCGTTACCGAAAAGGGCCTCGAACGCGGCGGCGAATACCGTGCTCGCGAACTGCAAATTCGCGACGCGCGGCCGCTGGGTGACAGCCTGTCGCTCAGCCGCCAGGGCTTCGAGCTATGGCGCCACGACACCAAGGTCGACAATTTCTTCGATTCCGACGAGATCGAGCGGGTCTACAACCCGGAAGTCGAAGAATTGATCAGGCAGGCGACCGGTGCCAGCAGCGTCTATGTGTTCGATCACACGGTACGGGTGGAGAATGAGGATAAGCGCACGGCCAAACAGGTGCGCGAACCGGTACTGTTCGTGCACAACGACTACACCAAGGAATCCGGCCCACAGCGGGTGCGTGATTTCCTGCCGCCGGAACAGGCCGAGGATCTGCTGAAAGGCCGCTTCGCCGTTGTCCAGGTCTGGCGCTCCATCGCCGGTCCGATCCAGACCATGCCGCTGGCACTGTGCGATGCCCAAACTATCGCACCCGAGCAACTCATCGACGCCGAGCGGCGCACTAAAGACCGGGTCGGCCACACCCAATGCATGACCTACAGCGACGCCAACCGCTGGTATTATGTCCCGGCTTTGCGCCGCGACGAGGCCATATTGCTCAAGACCTTCGAGTCCGATCCCGCGAACCATGGCGGTGTGTCCGCCCACTCAGCCTTCACCAACCCGCACGCGCCGGCCGACGCCGAACCGCGCCAAAGCATTGAGACCCGGGCCTTCGCGTTTTTCGATTAAGGCGGTTGCCACGCCAAGGATTTTAAATGACAGGCAATGCCTCCCCCAGCGACCCTCAAACGGGCGCCGGAGATACCACCCCCGACCGCCGATCTTACGCCGCCCTGCGCTATCCGGCGGCGCGCACCTATCTGCTGTTCGCGGCGATGGCAATGATGGCCGACCATGTGGAAC
>JABDJY010000039.1 GCA_013003285.1 Alphaproteobacteria bacterium
CAGCAAGGCCTTGCGCCGGCTGCAGCAGCACAACCCAATCGGCAAGGCGCAGCGCAACGTCGCCCATCACTATGACCTGTCGGACGATCTGTATGATCTGTTTCTCGACGAAGACCGGCAATATTCCTGCGCCTACTTCGATTCAGACCTGACCGATTTAGAACAGGCGCAGATCAACAAGAAGCGCCACATCGCCGCCAAGCTTCTATTGAACCGGCGCGATATGAAAGTTCTCGATATCGGGTCCGGTTGGGGCGGGCTGGGCATGTATCTGGCCCAGCAGACCGGCGCGCAGGTGACCGGCGTCACCCTATCGACCGAGCAGCACAAAGTGAGCCAGCAACGCGCCGCGGATGCCGGCCTCGCCGGACAAGCGTCGTTCGAGCTGCGCGACTACCGCGAGCAAACCGGCACCTTCGACCGTATCGTGTCGGTCGGCATGTTCGAGCATGTCGGCACCGGCCACTACACCGAATACTTCAAGAAGGTGAAGGACCTGCTGGCCGATGACGGCGTTTGCCTGGTCCATTCCATCGGTCGCATGGACCCGCCGGGCACCACCAATCCCTGGCTGCGCAAATACATCTTCCCGGGTGGCTACACGCCGGCCCTGTCGGAAGTTTTGACTGCGGTCGAAAAGGCCGGCCTGTGGGTCACCGATATCGAAATTCTGCGGCTGCACTACGCCGAAACCCTGCGCCTGTGGCACGACCGGTTCCAGGCCCAGCGCGAGAAGGCCAAGGCGCTCTACGACGAAGAGTTCTGCCGCATGTGGGAGTTTTATCTGATCGGCTGCGAAATCGGCTTCCGCCAGCGCGGCCAGATGGTCTTCCAGATCCAGGTGGCCAAGCGCCAGGACACGGTGCCGCTGACCCGCGATTATATCGGCAACTGGGAACGCGGTGTGATCGCCGAGGAAAGCCAGGCAGCCGAATAAACGCCGCGCTTGTTCTAAAGCTAGCCTATCTCCACAACGGCGCCGCCGATCACCGACCCGCTTTCGACGGCCTGATGGGCTGCGGCGATATCGTCGAGCGCAAATGTCGCGCCGACATTGTGGCGCAGACCATCCGTCGCCATCCATTGGCTAATGTCGCGGGCGCCCTGCAATTTATCGGCTTCCGGCACGGTGAAGCAGGCGACGATCTCGATCGTCGGCCCGGTCCGCAGCAGGGGATAAAACGGCAGCGGCGCCTCAGGTACGGCCATGGAGGCGTAAGCGGCGATCACCGCGTTAGCCTTCAAGACCCGTGAGGTGACCGGCATATTGCCGCCCAGTTCGACCTCGACCACCCGGTCGACCCCGGCCCCACCGGTCAGCTCTTTCACCCGCGCGACCACGTCTTCGGTTTTATAGTTGATCGTGTGGGCCGCCCCATTGGCGGTGGCGCGGTCGGCCTTTTCGTCGGAGCTCACCGTGCCGATCACCGTCGCCCCCGATAGCGCGGCGAACTGGGCGGCATAACTGCCCACCGCCCCGGCGGCGCCGGTCACCAGTACCGTCTGCCCTGCGACAGACCCGTCGGCACAGACCGCGCGATGGGCCGTCAGGGCGGGAATGCCCAGACACGCACCTTCGGCGAAGCTCACCGAGTCCGGCAGCGAAACCGCCCGGCTCGACGGCAGGGAGATATATTCCGCCGCCGTGCCCAACCAACGGCCGAACTGGCCCTCGAACAGCCAGACC
>JABDJY010000051.1 GCA_013003285.1 Alphaproteobacteria bacterium
ATCAAGCGTTTCATGGAGCACCTCAACCCACGCAGCGCACGCGTGGTGGCGCTCGACAAACCCAGCGAAGATGAACGCGGTCAGTGGTTCTTCCAACGTTACGTCAGCCAGCTGCCCACTGCCGGCGAAATCGTGCTGTTTGACCGTTCCTGGTACAACCGTGCGGGCGTCGAACGTGTCATGGGTTTTTGCAGCCCCAACGAATACCTGGAGTTCATGCGCCAAACACCCGAGCTTGAACGCATGTTGGTGCGCAGCGGCATCTTGCTGTTCAAGTACTGGTTTTCAATCACGCGCAAGGAGCAACGGCGCCGCTTCGGCGCGCGGCGAAACGACCCGCTCAAGCAGTGGAAACTGTCGCCTGTTGACCTCGCCTCGCTGGATCGTTGGGATGACTACACCGAAGCCAAAGAGGCGATGTTCTTCTATACCGACACGGCAGATGCGCCGTGGACCATCGTCAAGTCGGATGACAAGAAGCGCGCCCGCCTCAGTTGCATGCGGCACTTCCTCTATTCGCTGCCCTATCCGGGAAAAGATACCTCGGTCATCGGACACCCGGACCCGTTGTTGGTCGGTTCCGGCGTCCACGTAATCGGCAATAGCGAGCATATTATCGGCAAGAGCCTGCATCCGGATCAGCGCCGCCGCAGCTAATATCGTCGCCACCATCGCCACGCACCAGCCCTATGTTGCGGGGCGGCCGCCCATCGGCATCTCGAACTCCACCACCACCGGCGCATGGTGGGATTCCGGCGAGTGCCCTTCGTTGGCGTAATCGACGAGTTCATCGACCAGCCCCTCATTGTGAATTTCGGCGCGGCGCAGCCACCGCGATAGGGGCCGCGACACCAGCATATGATCGAGCAGGAGCGGTCGCCCGGCATGGATCACCGAGTAGCGGCGCTCGGGCGCAACCGTCATCTCGACGGCCAGCAGGTTGCGCTCGGTGAGCGCGCTGTTACCGGTATCCTCGTCGCCGGCCATGAGGATGCGGGTCGGCGTCTCGGCGGTTTCGGCATTGAAGTCGCCGCAAACGGCGATCATTCCCTGGGGGTCATCGTCGAACAGCGCGTCGGCGAGCAGCCGGGCCTCGAGCGCCTGACCCGAGCGCTTCAGGGCCGCTAGATAGAACCCCTCGGCCCAGCCCGATGTCGACTTCCATGAGAACGGGCCGCTCTTCTGCCCCGCAATCATTGCCGCCAAGGGCGCGCGCAGATGCAGGTTGATCGCGTGAAGTTTCTGCCCGGACGGCAGATCGATGCGCGCATACAAAAGCGGCCGGTCCCATTTCTGCGCTTCCGCTTCGCCGGCCGCAGGCACCGCCGTTACCGGCCGATAGCGCGGCGGCGTCACCCGCTCGTGCCAGAGCTGGCGCCGTTCGCCGATCGGCCAGCGGCTTAGAATAACCAAATTCTGCTTGTCCATGGGGCCGCCATGGGGACTTTCGCTCACCGCCCGCGCAAAACCGGCGAACGGCGTCTCTTCGAGAAGCGCATCGAGCGCCGCCAGGGTGCGCGGCGCCTTGGCCGGCTGGCCGTTCACTTCTTGCAGGAACAGGATATCGGCTCGCGTGCGAACCAATTGCGGCCGCAGCACCGCGATCCGGTCGGCCAAAGACGGTATCAGACCCGGCCCATCGTCGAGATTTTCCAGGTTGAAGGTCGCCAGTCTGATCGTATCGACCATGGGATCTATAGGGTCTCCAAGCCAGCGAGGGTAGCGGGGTCTAAAACGAAGACCCCGGTTCTTCGAGAAACGCCAGTTCTTCGGCCGTACTCTCCCGACCAAGGACTGCATTGCGATGGGGGAAACGGCCGAACCGGGCGATGATCTCGCGGTGGCGCAGCGCCGAATCGTAGTTCGCCTGAATAAATTCGTCGCCACCCTCGACCATCGGCTCGATCAGCGCGACGCAGCGATCCTGGTCTGCCAAATCTTCGCTATGCATGAGGGGTAGAAACAAGAACGCCTTCTCAGGGGCGGTCAGGTTGAAGTCAAATCCCTTGTCGACCGCCAGCTTGGCCACGGCCAGACCATGCACGTCCGCCGACCAGGCCAGGGGCGAGTCGCGGAATAGGTTGCGGGAGAACTGATCGATTAGAATGACCAGTGCCAGACAGGATCGCGGGTCCTCGACCCAGCGTTCCAGCTTGCCGTCGCGGGCCTGGTGGCATAGCTCGGAAA
Organism: Alphaproteobacteria bacterium; assembly: GCA_013003285.1. Taxonomy (GTDB): domain Bacteria; phylum Pseudomonadota; class Alphaproteobacteria; order UBA6615; family UBA6615; genus JABDJY01. The sequence continues at coordinate 2,188 of JABDJY010000051.1, forward strand.
AGCGCCGCTCGATCTCGGCGTCGAATTCCGGCGCCTTGCCAAACCATTGCTCGCGACCGTTCTCCACAAACCAAAAATTCAGAACATCGTCGGGACTGATTGTCATCGTACCTATTTCGCTCTTTTGCCGGGCGTTAATACCATTTCACTATACTCATCGACTCAGGACGCCAATCGGTTATTTATAGGCAAGCGCGGCGCAGACCGCTCGAATTATTTAGGCGAGATCAATAACGTCCCCATGCTGAACAGAGATTCCATCCGCGACGGCATCGTGTTCAAGATGCTGCAAGAAAATCAGCACCTCAACAACATCGCGCCACGCACCGCCGAAGAGCGCGCCGCGTCGCTGAATGCCACCCTGGCCCAGGCCCCCGCCGGCACCTTAGACGGCGACGTGTGGGTGTTCGGCTATGGGTCGCTGGTCTGGAATCCGGCCTTCGAATTTGCCGAAAAGCGGCGCGGCCGAATTTACGGCTACCACCGGGCCTATTGTATCTGGACCCATATGGGCCGCGGCACGCCGGATAATCCCGGCCTGATGCTGGCGCTCGACCGCGGCGGCTCGTGCTGCGGCGCGGCCTTTCGCATTGCCCGCGACAAGCTCGAGGAAGAACTCTCGATCCTGTGGGCGCGCGAGATGGCGATGAACAGTTACGTCCCCGCCTGGGTCACCGTGCATACCGACACCGGCCCGGCAAACGGCCTGACCTTCACCATCGATCGCCGCCACGAACGCTATGTGGGCTGCCTGCCGCCCGACATCGCCGCCAGCCATCTGGCAACCGCCGAGGGCTATCTCGGCACATCGGCTGAATATCTGGAAAATACCGTGGCGCACTTAGAAGAACTCGGCATCCGCGACGCCAATCTGCTCGACCTGCACCGCCGGGTAACAGCGCTGCAGCGGAAGAGACCGGTCGACGCGTGAGGAGTGGCTGTGCAGGCAGTCTCGAGCGAACCCGTCTCCGCA
>JABDJY010000067.1 GCA_013003285.1 Alphaproteobacteria bacterium
CTCCCTAACTCCGACTGACCCAACACCCGCATAATAGGCGTCCATCGTGACCTCAAAGCTCTTTAGTTTATTTGAGGCCGGTATTCAGTTCATCGATGCAAACGATAGCGGCGGGGTCGACGTCAGGTTGCGCGATTGAGAACGCTAATCCGCCACCCGGCACCATGTGCTGATTAACCCGGATCTATTGTAACCGCATTTTTTCTGAACTCCTGCATCCGCAAAAGCATCGTGAGCGTGCGTTCAAATTTGCGATCAAGGTGGGTCTCGTATCGAGCGATTTTTTCAAGGTTCGGGCTATTTGCGACACTCGCCTGTGCAGCTTCATGCACCTCACGGTAGTGCGAAAGCAGCTCCTCTTGATTGTCGAGTTCGGACCAGATTTCATCTTCGCGTTGCGACAACTGCCCTCTAATTCTTTCCAAATTCGCACCCGCTTGTTCCGGCGGAACAGAGACGAGAGACAAGTGCGCTTCTTTGAATTCGACATCCTCGTCGTCGTCAATATTTGTATCAAGGAATGAGGAATTATCCGATCGACCAAGCTCGCTCACTGCACGGTCGAGCGCCTCTCTAGCTGCTCCGGCCTCCGCCATGCGCAGGCGTTGTTTTCGCCACATTATGCCGGCTAGTTCTTCGACCAAATGCACTTCTGTTGGTCCACTCGGCCCATACTCGGCAACTAGACCATCGTGCAGTTCGCGATATTCGCCCGCATCTTCCCACGGCATAACGGTATAGCGGCTAAGAATACCGTGTTTAGTCGCGTTGAAACGCGTGTCTGCGGTGCTCGATACTGCCGGGACATTTTTCTTCTTTTTAGCCACGATTAACCCCCTGTTATGGGATAGCCCCATGGGCCGTTCGGCGACACTACTCAGAACAGTGAAGCTAAGTCTTGGCTTTGTCGAACAATTTTACAGAATAAATGTTGTTCTTTTGTTCTTTTATAAAGACGTTTTTGCGAAACGGATTTTCAATTGCGCGTAAATAAAACGCCAGCGGTTTTTAACGAGACCACCGCATCGATAGTCGTTCGAAAAACCAGTTTTCGGCTCACCGGAAATCCGCGCATCGATATAGAAACAGCCGCACCTCGGAATCCGCGTCGGACACCGTTTGTGAATCGCCGGCACCTTGATCAACGGTTCGGCGCAGCCATTCAGCCATATACGCTCCTTCGACCTGTCGCGTTAGCACGAGAAAATCGAGCTCGGGCGCGCTTAAACAAACATCGACGAGCTCACTTCGGCGCAGCGACTTTTGTACTTTCAGGCGTTCTTGATATTCTTCGTTGGTGTCGAAAGGCCGCCAAATATCCACATACTCGACATCGTCGATCGCTTGAATAATTCTGGCGCGCTTAAGATATTCGACCGCCAGGGCTTGCGAGAAAACGGCGCCAGCACCCTGGATATCCGCAAAATAGCTGGGCCTGCCAAGCAGGAACCAAGCACCCTTAACTGTCCCTTCCCAATAGACTTGTGCGCCTTCGGGAATCTGTTCGAGCAGCGAATCGGCAAGGTAGGCGCCCTCCAATCCGCGATTATCCGCGCTGCGACGATCCCAAACAAAGATCGACCAAATAGCTAACAGGATCAGCAGCGCCTTGGTGGCGTAGGCGGGGACTTTCAGTCGTAGCCGCACAACGGCAAAGACAATGAAGACGATCAACGCTATTTCAATTTGAGAGAACCCCTGGAGGCCAACATACCCGCCCGTATCCGCGAACACGGCCTCAAGACTGCCGGGCAGAAGCCAGAACTTCACCCGGAAGACAACCATTCCGAAAAACAAGAAGCCGGTCAGCACATAAATCAGACGCCGGAACAGAGAGGGGATGCCGGCGATTTTATCGGCAAAGCGTAAATAGGCGAGAGCCGATGCGATTACCCCTACGACCGCCCC
>JABDJY010000072.1 GCA_013003285.1 Alphaproteobacteria bacterium
GCGACACTGGGCGCGGTCTAGGATCAGCCGATGCAGACCGTCGCCATCATCGATTATGGATCGGGAAATTTACACTCGGCCGAAAAGGCCTTCGAGCGCATGGCCGACGAGACCGGGCTGGCCCGCACCATTATGGTCACGGCCAACCCTGATGTAGTTGCCGCGGCCGACCGGGTGGTTCTGCCGGGGGTCGGCGCCTTCGCCGATTGCCACCGCGGGGTAACCGAATCCGCGGGCCTCATGGCGGCGCTGCAAACGGCGGTGATCGAAAAGGCCCGGCCGTTTCTCGGCATCTGCGTCGGTATGCAGCTGATGGCGACGCGCGGCCTCGAACATGGCGAGACCCCCGGTTTCGACTGGATCGCCGGCGATGTGGTGGCGATTGAGCCGTCGTCGCCGGAGCTGAAAATCCCCCATATGGGCTGGAACGAGCTGAATATATTAGCCGCCGACCATCCGGTTCTGGACGGGCTTGCTCCCGATGGGGTCGCACCGCATGCCTATTTTGTGCATAGCTATCAACTTGCGGCGGCTGATAGTCAGCATGTCCTGGCGACCACCGAATATGGTGGCCCGATTACCGCTATGGTGGGCCGCGACAATATGGTCGGCACGCAGTTTCATCCGGAGAAAAGCCAGGCGACAGGCTTGCGGCTAATTGCCAATTTTCTCAACTGGGCGCCCTAGGGCAGGGGGACTAACGGGTTATGGCCGATACGCATGTTGAAAGATTGTCGGAGTTCCGCGGCAACGATCTGGCCGATCTGTGCGACGCGGCGGAGGTGGCGATCAGCGCGGGTGGCGGGTTCGGCTGGTTGAAGCCGCCGCGCCGCGATGTCATGGAGGCCTATTGGCGCGGCACCCTGTTGGTGCCGGGGCGCACGGTGTTCGTCGGCCGGCTCGATGGCGTGATCGCCGGTTCGGCCCAGCTCAACCGGCCGCGCTCGAACGCCGAGGCGCAGTCCTTCACGGTCACGGTGAGCACGTTCTTTTTGGCACCGTGGGCGCGCGGCCATAGTTTGGCGCCGGCGATCCTCGAAGCGTGCGAAGATCTGGCGCGGCGCGAAGCCTATACGGTGCTTAATTTGGATGTGCGCGAGACCCAGGAGCGGGCCATTCAAATATTTGAGGAAAGCGGCTACACACGCTGGGGCGTGCACCCGAAATACGCCCGTATCGACGGCGAATATGTACGCGGCCTCTATTACACAAAGGATCTTTAGTCGGCGTCATGATTTTATTTCCCGCTATCGATTTGAAAGACGGTCAGTGCGTGCGCCTGTTGCGCGGCGATATGGATCAGGCAACGGTGTTCAGCGACGATCCGGCCGGACAGGCAGCGGCTTTTATCGCTGCCGGTGCGACCTGGCTGCATATCGTCGATTTGAACGGCGCGTTCGCCGGTGAGCCGGTCAACCGGGACGCGGTCGAAGGTATTTTGGTCGCCGCCGGTGCGGCCGGTGCGCAGGTTCAATTGGGTGGTGGCATCCGCGATCTGACCACCATCGAAATGTGGCTCGCCGCCGGTGTCGCTCGCGTCATTCTCGGCACCGCGGCGGTCAAAGACCCCGACATGGTGAAACAGGCCTGCCAGAAGTTTCCCGGACAGGTCGCTGTCGGTATCGATGCGCGTGGCGGCAGAGTCGCCGTCGAGGGCTGGGCCGAAACCGCAACCCTGACCGCGGTCGAGCTCGGCCGCCGCTTCGAAGATGCCGGCGTTGCCGCCATTATTTATACCGACATCGATCGTGATGGCGCCATGGAGGGCGCCAATGTCGCGGCCACCGCAGAACTTGCGCGGGCCCTGACCACCCCGGTCATCGCCTCGGGCGGCGTGTCCTCGCTGGCCGATCTTGAGCGTCTCAAGCCCCATGAGGGCGATGGTATCATTGGCGTTATCAGCGGCCGGGCGATATATGACGGGCGGCTCGATGTGGCGGCCGCCTTGGAATATTTGCAAAGCTGAACCCATGCTGAAAGTTCGTGTCATCCCCTGTCTCGACGTTAAAGACGGCCGCGTCGTCAAGGGCGTCAACTTCGTCGATTTGCGCGACGCCGGCGACCCGGTCGAGCAGGCCAAGGTCTATGACCGCGAAGGCGCCGACGAGTTGTGCTTCCTCGACATCACCGCGTCGAGCGATAACCGCGACATTATTTTCGACGTGGTGGCGCGCACCGCCGAGGCCTGCTTCATGCCGCTGACCGTGGGCGGCGGCGTGCGAACCCTCGACGATATTCGCCGCCTGCTGCTGGCCGGCGCCGACAAGGTCTCGATCAACACGGCGGCGGTTACCACACCGGAATTCGTGCGCGAGGCGGCGGAGAAATTCGGCAGCCAATGCACCGTCGTCGCCATCGACGCTAAGGCCACCGGCCCCGGCAAGTGGGAGGTGTTCACCCATGGTGGCCGCAATCCGACCGGCCTCGATGCGGTGGAATGGGCGCAGCGCATGGAATCCTACGGCGCCGGCGAGATACTGCTCACCTCGATGGACCGCGACGGCACCAAGGCCGGCTTCGATGTTGAGCTGACCCGGGCGATCGCCGACGCGGTGTCGATCCCGGTGATCGCGTCCGGCGGGGTGGGAACCCTGGACCACATGGTCGACGGGGTGCGCGAGGGCCACGCCTCGGCGGTGCTGGCGGCCTCGATCTTTCATTTCGGCGAACATTCCATTGCCGAAACCAAAGAGCATATGGCGGCGGCAGGTGTGGCCGTGCGGCCGGTGAACGAAAAGCCAGTCAGCGGAAAAGCGGAGTAGCGGTCATGGCAGATAATAATTCCGGAGCTGCGCTCGATCGGCTTTTCGCGGTGATTGAAGCGCGCAAAAGCGCGGCGCCGGATTCGTCCTATACGGCGAAGCTATTGGCCGGCGGCACGGCGGCGATCACGGCCAAGATCACCGAAGAGGCGGCTGAGACCGTGGTAGCCGCGTTGGAAGAAGGCCCCGAGGCCCTGACCCGCGAGAGCGCCGATCTGCTCTACCATTTGTGTGTTCTGTGGGCCGATCAGGGTATACGCCCGGCCGATGTTTGGGCCGAACTGACGCGCCGTGAAGGGGTGTCGGGTCTGGTCGAAAAGGCATCGCGGGGCCGCAATAACGACGAGGGGTAAGGGCAATGGCTTACGATTCCGAAAACATCTTCGCCAAGATTTTGCGCGGCGAAATTCCCTGCGACAAGGTCTATGAGGACGAGTACGCGCTGGCGTTTCGCGACATCAACCCACAGACGCCGACCCATATTCTGGTGATCCCCAAGGGCGCCTATGTGTCGTCGGATGATTTCACCGCCCATGCCAGCGATGCCGAGTTGGCCGGGTTACTGCGCGCCGTCGGCCATGTCGCCCGCGAAGCCGATCTGGTTGAGCCGGGCTATCGCATCCTGGCCAATCATGGTGCTGATGCGCATCAAGAAGTGCCCCACTTCCATGTTCATATTTTTGGTGGCACCGATTTGGGTCGCATGATCAAGCCCGCCGATAAGTAAAAAAGTCTGGCGGCTGACTTGCCGGGGGCGGCGGGATCGGCGAAGATTATCCCAATTCCTGGTGTAGAATAAACAGGGAACAGGGAACGCCCATGACCTACGAAAGCTTCACCCTCAACGAAATGTCGCCCGCCTGTGGTGGGATCATCGAAGGCATCGATCTTTCGCAGGATCTGACCAACCGACAGTTCGATGAAATCCACGAAGCGTTGCTCGACCGTACGGTCATCGTGTTCCGAGACCAGCTTATCAGCCCGGAACAACAGGTGGTCCTGGCGCGGCGCTTCGGCGAGCCGCAGCCAGCCGCGGTGTCCGGCTTCGAGAAGAGCAAGGAAAATCCGGAAATCGATATTCTCGAATATGATGCCGACAATCCGCCCCATGTGACGCGCGACCTGTGGCACACCGATTTCGTCGGCACCGAACGGCCGACCATGGGCACCGTTCTCTATGCCAAGGATATACCGCCGCGCGGTGGCGACACGATCTGGGTCAGCATGGTGGCGGCCTATGAAGCGCTTTCCGATCGCATGAAGGCCCATCTCGATGGCTTGTCGGCATTTCATGATTCCTACCAGCCCTATGACGAACATGTTCGCCCCGACATGTATGAGGGTAAGGGCACCGATTATATCAAGTCGCGCCGCGCGACCTATCGGCCGGCGCTGCATCCGGTGGTGCGCACCCACCCGGTGACCGGCAAGAAAGGGCTGTTCGTCAACGAATCCATGACCTCGCTGATCAAGGACATGGATAAACGCGAGAGCGATTTTCTGCTGCGCTATTTGTTCGACTATCTGCGCACGCCGGAATTCAACTATCGCCATAAATGGCAGACCAACGATCTGGCGATTTGGGATAATCGATTGTCACTGCATTATGCGCTGTTCGATTACACCGACCATCGCCTGATGCACCGCATCGTCATCCAGGGCGATGTGCCCTATTAAGCCCGGATGTGCCTCGGCCGCTAAGACTAACTTAAGCTTATGCAAGCATATCTAACGCGTTCTCTTTTGAGCAATTTTTAGGACGTGGACCCGATGACGCTGGAACAAGCCGCCCCGGTAGAAGAAGAAACGAACGCTGTTGCGCAACCCGATCCCGTGCCGACAGCAGTCGCCGCCGGGACCGATCGTAACGATGATCTGGTGCATGCCGAACTCACCGCGCTGCTGGAAGATCTCGCCCAGGTGGGTGCAGTGGCTGGCGAGATCGATAAGATCGCCAAGCAGACCAATCTGCTGGCCCTCAACGCCACCATCGAAGCGGCCCGCGCCGGCGATGCCGGTAAGGGGTTTGCGGTGGTGGCCGGCGAGGTAAAGGCCCTGCCCAACCAAACCGCCAACGCCACCGCCGAGGTTTCCGGCGTGGTCGGCGAATTACAGGCGCGCGCGAAAAAACTCTCCGCGATGCTTTAAGCCGCAGCGATGGGGCGGCTTACGCAGCCCCGTCTCGCGTAATTCTAGAGACAATCATTTTCCGGCCCCCGCGTGTGATTACGCGGGGCTTTCGCTGTGCGCTATAGTCTCCCGACCGTCCGCAACCACCGTCAGGGAGAATAAGATGATCGTTGGCAGTCAAAGCCTTATCGCGCTCCACCCCGCTGAAATGGAGTGGCAAGACGATACCGATGTGTTCACGCTACCCGAGGGCGTGCAGGTAAAGATGTTCTCCCACGACCCGGCGACCGGCCGCCGCGATGGTCTCGCGCGCTTTCCGGCCGGCTATATCGAGCCCCGGCATAGCCATAAGGGCTGGCACAGCAACATCATTGTCGAAGGCGAAATGCATGTTGATGGCCAAGTGCTCAAACCGGGAGATTATTTATTTGGCCCCGGCGACGACATTGCCCACGGACCACTGAGCTATCCGGTGGGCTGCGTCGTCTTCTTCAGTTTTTACGGCCCGACCGAGCACGCGCATTAGCGCCCCGGCGCGGCGCGGCGGTAACTCAGCGCCTCGGCGATATGGATGCGGCGCACCGGGGCGTCGCCTTCGCCCGCGCCATCCAAATCGGCCAACCTCCTCCCATGAACGATCTAGGGCACTTTGAGAGGATTGCTCGGACCGCGAAAAATGTGGGGAGGTTACAAATTGCGGAGTCTACAGC
>JABDJY010000119.1 GCA_013003285.1 Alphaproteobacteria bacterium
GCGATGTGCTGCACGATGAGGGCGTAGCTTTGGCCGAGGCCATGGCTGCCGCCGGTACCGCGGTCGAGCATGTCGACTGGCCCGGAATGATCCACGGTTTCTTTTCCTTTGCGCCCCATCTCGACGAGGGCAAGGCGGCGCAACGCCTGGCCGGCGAGCGGCTAAGGGCAGCCTTCGTTTAGATATTCAGGTGTAAACGCCGGCGGCGCTGAGCAGCAGATTGACCGCCAACACGGTCAAAAACACCTTGAGGGCTTTGCGAAAAATTGCTTCGGGCGCCCAGTGAAGTAGCCGTGTCCCCAGTAACGTGCCGACAAACCCGGCGACGATCATCGCCACTAGCAGGGGAATCCAGGGGGCGAACGAGAAACCCAGCAACCCGAATACCAATATCTTCAGCGTGTGCTGAACAGTCATGCAGGCGGCGTGGGTGCCGATGAGGGCCCGCCGGTCGTGCAGGCTGGGCGCCAATGTCGAGATGACGAAGGGGCCGGTGGCGCCGATGAACATTGTCACGAATGTGGAAACCGCGCCGGAGACGGCCAACATTATGGGGCCGATTTTCGCCATGCCGAACCGCATGGGACCCCAGGTCGCATAGAGAAGAAATAGCCCCAGGGCGGCCATAAGCACATTCTCGGGCAGTTGCACGACGAGGCTGCCGCCGATGACGCCGCCGACCAAGCTACCGATGATAAAGTAGGCCACCATAGGCCGGTCGATGTGGGCGCGTTGCACCGCCACGCGGCCGACATTCGAGCCCAATTGAATCACCCCGTGGATCGGGATCACGGCCGCTGGGGGCGCCACCGACGCCAGAACGGCGATCACGGTCAGCCCACCGCCAATGCCAAGCCCGGCGGTGATCGCCGATCCGGCGAATGCGACGACGACGAGAAGCAGTCCTGACAGCAGCGACATTTCTGGCGGCATGAATTCCAAGGGCCGCTCCTGCGGACGCGTTGACCGGTCAAAAGGTGTTAGCGCAATTCAGACGGCTGCGACAAGCATCGGGCGGTAGTCCAACGGCCGCGGCAGCCATGACCCTCCAACAGTATCCGAGTCTAACCCCAGTGCCGGGGGAACAGTTTGGTTAATTTTGGGCGGTGTGACGGCGTTGCGAAACGCCCTTGTTAACCAAGCCGGCATTAACCCTGTGGCTCGATATTGCTGGGCCGTCGGGCGGAAACCGTTGTAAGCTGGCGCGGTTGGTTTCAGGGAGATGCCTCATGCGCCGGTGGGCCGCAAACACAGCATTTATCGTATTAACGTTAACCATCGGCCTGTTTTCGGCGGCCAATGCGGCCGAAGAAGTGGACCTGGAATTGGTGCTGGCGGCCGATGGATCGGGCTCCATCGACGATGAAGAGCTGCGGCTGCAGCGCGAAGGCTATGCCCGCGCGATCGCGCACCCCAAGGTATTGTCAGCCATCGGATCGGGCTTTCTCGGCAAGATCGCCATCGCCTATGTGGAATGGGGCGGGCCGGAGTCGCAGCACACCATCGTCGATTGGACAGTCGTCGACGGTTCGGATTCAGCCGTGGCGTTCGGCGCCAAGCTGGTCGCGGCGCCCCGGGCGGCGGTGAGTTACAATTCGATCTCGAACGCCATCGTCTATTCGCAGAATCTGATCGAGACCAACGAGTATGCCGGCTTGCGCCGCATCATCGATGTTTCGGCCGATGCTGGAAACCTCGGCGGCGTGCCGCTGTCGTTCGCCCGCGAACAGGCTTTGGCCAGCGGCATCACCATAAACGGTTTGGCCATCAGCCGGCCCGGCAGCACGCGGCCCTTTCGCGGCGTCAGTCTGGAAACCCATTTCGAGCGCGATGTGGTCGGCGGTCCCGGTGCGTTTGTGGTGACCGTTGATGAGACCATCAGTTTCGCCGACGCGGTGATCAAAAAGCTGGTCCTCGAAATCGCCGCTACCCCTGAGATACAGCGCCAACTCGGCGCGCTCCCCCTGGATAAGACGAAACGCTAGGCAAAGATTATGAGACACGCCCTTCGCATATTGCTTCCCCTGTTCTTCCTGTTGATGGGAGGCATCTCAATGGGAACTGCCGGCGAGCTCGACGCCAAAAGCGTTACCGGTAAGCTGTTGGTCGCCGACAAATCGTTGAAGGATACGCGCTTCGCCCGCTCGGTTATCTACGTAGTGAGCCATGACAAGGCCGGTACCATCGGCCTGATCATCAACAAGCCCCTGGTAAAATTACCCATGGCCGACATGCTGCGTCAGTTGGAGGTGGAGAACACCGAGAGCGACGCTGAGCTGGACGTGCATTTCGGCGGGCCTCTGCGCGCTGAGTATAGCTTCGTCCTGCATTCGAGCGATTTTGCCACGGCGAAGGCGACGGCAATGGTCGACAGCAAATTTGCCGTGAGCGACGTTCGTAAGGTCTTGCGGGCCATGTCTGAACATAAGGGGCCGGAAAAATCGCTATTCGCCGTGGGCTATGCCGGTTGGGCACCTGAGCAGCTTAGCGCGGAGTTGGAGCGCGGCGATTGGAGCGTGATCGATGCCGACGAGACCCTGGTATTCGATTTACCGGTTTGGCAAAAATGGCCGGCGGCAAACGACCGTCGATCCTTAAAAATGTAGTCTGGCTATGACCGACAGCGGTGAACCCCCGCACGATTGGCCGAGCTATTATCAAAAAACCGGTGACCGTCCGCCGCGCGAGACCTTGTTGTTTGCCCTCGACAGGTTCGACGCGGAACCCGCCGCGGCACCAAGATTGGCGGTCGATCTCGGCTGCGGCAGCGGGCGCGATACGATCGAGATTTTGCGGCGGGGCTGGCGCGTCCTGGCAATCGACGCCGAACCGGCGGCCATCGAAAAACTCATCGGGCGCGATGATCTGCCGGCGGGCGCGGCGCTGACCGGACAAGTCGCGCGTTTCGCCGACGCCAACTGGCCGCCCTGCGACTTGATCAATAGCAGTTTCGCCCTGCCGCTAATGCCACCCGATGAATTTGCCGCCGTCTGGACCCGTATGATCGGGTCGCTCAAGCCCGGCGGGCGGGTCGCCTGCCAACTATTCGGACCGCGCGATTCCTGGGCCGGCGGGGAGGGTATGAGTTTCCACGACCGCCCCGCTGTCGATGGGCTTCTAGCGGATTTGGATGTCGAGATGTGCCGCGAGGAGGAAGACGATTCCACCACCGTGCGGGGCGAGGCCAAGCACTGGCAAATCTTCCATATTGTCGCGCGGCAGACTGGTAGCGAGGCTTAGGGCGTTAAGCCCCTCTCCTTTGGGGAGAGGGGTTGGGGTGAGGGGAGATAATTTATCCGGAACACCTCATCCTGAGCTTGTCGAAGGACGAGGTGTTGGTCGCCCGCATCCTTCGACAAGCTCAGGATGAGGGTTTGTTGTCCCCTCACCCGCTCGCATTCGCTCGCCACCCTCTCCCGCCGGGAGAGGGTTATTAACCGGTCTGCTTTTCCCAATCGAATAGGGAGGGCTGCTTGTCGAGAAACCGCTCGACCGCCGCGCGGTGATAGTCGCTGTTATTGGCAATCGCCTGGGCCGACGCCTCCAGATCCAATGAGGTCGCCAGATCACGCTCGAAAGACTGGTTGAGCATGCTCTTGGTCATGCCGATGGCCAGGGTCGAGGCGTTGCGGAAGCGGTTGGCAAACGCCACGGCTTGGGCGACGGCCTCACCATCCGTCGCCATTTCGTAGACGATGCCCAAGGTCTGCGCTTCCTCTGCCCCCAGGATACGCGCAGAGAAGGACAGTTCCTTGGCTTTTTGCAGACCGACGATGCGCGGCAGTAGATAGAGCGCGCCCCAGTCGGGCACCAACCCGATCCGGCCAAAGGAGAGGATGAACCGGGCGCGCGGGCTGGCGATGACGAAGTCACAGGCCAGGGCCAGGCTGAACCCAGCGCCCGCCGCCGCGCCGTCGACCGCGGCGATCGTCGGCACATCCAAATTGAGCCACTTGGTCAGCAGGCGATGGGACTCGCGCAGCCGCTGGCGGGTGTGCGATGCGGCTTTGCCGGAAGATTCCTTCAGTGCGTTCAAGTCGCCGCCGGCGCAAAAGGCCCCGCCCGCGCCGGTCAGAACCACGGCGTGAATGGTGTCGCCGGCGCCATCTTCGATACGGGTGATGGCGCGATCGAGGTCGCGGCGCACCTCGTCGTTCAGCGCGTTGCGCGCCTCCGGCCGGTTGATGGTGACGATGGCGACGCTGTCATCGATCTCGAAGGTCATTTTTTCAAAATCGTCCGCCATGATTTTTCTCCTTAGCGTTTGAGCCGCGCCATCTCGCCCAATACCGCGCAGACCGCGCCGGTATCCTGTGTCGCGCGCCCCTGCGCCATGCCGGCGGTGTATATGTCGGCGGTGGTGCTGAACATGGGCACCGGACAGGCCAGGGATTTGGCGAAGGCGGCGATAATACCCATGTCCTTTTGCCAAACCTCGATCTTCATGGTGGCATCGTCGTAATTGTCGGCGACCATCATGGGGCCGCGAATTTCGAACATGCGCGAATTACCGGCGCTGTCGGAGATCACGTCGAAAATTGTCTGGGCGTCGAGGCCGGCCTTCATGCCCAATACCAGCGCCTCAGCGGCGGCCACATTGTGGATCGCGACCAGATGGTTGGCGACATATTTCATCCGGCTGCCATTGCCGAATTCGCCGACATAATAATGGGCGCGGGCGAAGCCCTCGATGATCTCGGCGCACATGTTGGCGGCGCTCTCGTCGCCGCTCAGATAGACCGCTAGATCCTTGGTCACGGCCTGGGCGCCGGTGCCACTCAAGGGCGAGTCCAGCATGGTAATGCCGGCGGCGGCCAGAGCGTCGTGATTGCGCTGCTTGTCTTCGATGGGAAGCGTGCTGCACTCCATGATCGGCGCCGCTTTGTTGCCGGTGGCAGCGATGCCGCCATCGCCCGACACCACCGCATCAAGCGCCGCGCTGCTGGGTAACGACGTCAAAACAATGTCGGCTGCGGCGGCGACTTCGCCCGGCGAGCCGGCGATATTGCCGCCCTTGCCGGCCAACTCGTCGCAACGTTCCTGGCTGATATCGTAGCCAGTGACTTGGTATCCAGACTTACAGAAATTGCCCGAAATGGCCGAGCCCATGATGCCCAGGCCGACAACGCCGATATGTTTACTCATGTGATGATCCTCTCAGAATTCGATTTTGCGCGCTTATAGCATAGAGATCGTGTGCGTAAGCGCGGGCGGCGTTTTTATGGTATGCCGCCCCATACCTCAATCGGACCCCCAAATGAACTATCTGCGATTTCTGCGCGACAATTGGCGCTTCGTTGGCTTCGGATTTGTCATGTCGTTGTCGTCGAGTTTCGGACAGACGTTCTACATCGCGTTGTCGGGCGCTGATATTCGTGCCGAATTCGGTCTGACCCATGGTGGTTTCGGGTCCTGGTTTGCGGTGGCGACAATCGGCAGCGCCGCCACCTTGATCTGGCTCGGCCGGATTATCGATCGGGTTGATTTGCGCTGGTACACGCTGGCGGTGTGCAGCGGCATGGTCGTGGCCATGCTGGTCATCGCCTCGGCGCCGACGGTGGTGTTTTTAGCGGTCGGCCTCTACCTCGCCCGGTTGAACGGCCAAGGTCTGATGGTCCACATATCGACCACCAGTATGGGGCGCTATTTCGATGCCGACCGGGGTAAGGCGATCAGCGTCGCCGCCATGGGTCAGTCTTGGGGCGAGGCCATACTGCCCGCGGTGGTTGTGATCGGGATCGTTCAATTGGGCTGGCGCGGTACCTGGTTCGCCGCCGCCGCGACCATTATCGTCGCCTTATCGCTGCTGGTGCCCTGGCTGATGCGCGGCTATGGCGAACGCCATCGCGCCTATCTCGAACGCACGATGGGACCGTCCGGCCATTCGCAAGGGATCGGCGCGCAGTGGACCCGGGCTGAGGTGCTGCGCGACCACCGTTTCTACGTGGTTGCGGGGGCATTATTGTCGATGTCGTTCATCGGTACCGGCCTGTTCTTCCACCAGGTCCATATCGCCGATGTCAAAGGCTGGTCGCTGGAACTGCTGGCCAGCGCCTTTATCGTATTCGCGGTACTCAAAGTGGTGACCTCGCTGGTGGTGGGGTCTCTGATCGATCGCTTTGGCAGCGTGCGCATGGTATTGGGAATCCTGGCGCCATTGGGAGCGACCCTGGTCACCATTGCGGTGTCCGACGCAGCGATTATTCCCTTCTTATATTTGGGATTCTTGGGGATCAGCGTCGGCTTCCTCATGCCGACCCAAGGCTCGCTATGGGCCGAGCTCTATGGCGTCGTCCATCTGGGTTCGATCCGCGCCATGATGGCTTCGCTGATCGCCCTGACGTCGGCCCTGTCGCCGCCGGTTTTCGGCTGGTTGTTCGACGCCGGGGTCACCATTGAGACTATATCCTGGTTCTGCATCGCCTATGTGGTGGCCAGCGGCGTCGTGGTGGTTTGGACCTTCCGCGATCACGCCCCCGGTGTACCTCACCGACCCTAAGCGCCGGGCCCAGCATCGGTAGTATCGCGTTAACCATTCTTCAAGGGCGCCGGCCATAGGATAGGCCTCGGGATTACATCGCCGCCCCGTAGGGGGTTATGCGTACCGAGAGGCTTTTCATGTCTTTTAATACCTTTGTTGCGGCACTGGTCGGATTTGGGCTGTTTATCGGCGCGATCGTACTCAGCACCGATAACTTCATGGTGTTCCTCAGTGGCGCCGGCTTCATTCTAGTGGTCGGCGGCACCCTGGCGGCGACCTTCATCAGCTACGAATTCCGCTATGTGCTGAAGGCCCTGGGCGCGATTGCCAGCACCTTCGCCATCGACCGCATGGGCCGCACGCGGCTCAACACCGAAGTCGGCCGGGTGATCCGCTGGGCCTACCTGGTGCAGAGCGAAGGCATTGTCAGCCTGGATGCCGAAGTGAAAAAGACACCCGGTTGGGACGGTGACTTTCTGCGCTTCGGGGTCGAGCTCATCACTACCGGCTATAACGGCGAAGAGATTAAATCGATCCTGGCCAACGTCATCGAATCCACCTTCGACCGCAACATGGTCAGCGCCGCAATCCTGCGCAACATGTCGGTCGCCGCGCCGGCCTTCGGTATGGTCGGCACCTTGATCGGCCTGATCATCATGCTCGACCAGATGGGTGGCGATCCGGGCTCGATCGGTATTGGCCTGGCCGTTGCGCTGGTGACCACGCTCTACGGCGTCATGCTGGCGCGCCTGGTATTCGCCCCGGCGGCCAACAAGATCCAGCAGCGCGAGGAAATTTTTCGCTTCCGCAATTACATGATCGTCGAAGGTCTGGCGATGGTAGCCGACGAGGCCAGCCCGCGCAAAATTCAGGATCATATGAACAGCTATCTGGACCCGACCATCCGCTACGACATCGACCGCCAGTTGAAGCGCAAGCCCGCCACGGAAAAGGTCGACGCCAAGCACAACGCCGATCAAGCAAAAGCCAAAAAGGCTAAGGCCAAAGGCAAGCCGGCGAAGAAATCGGCGCCGGCGAACGCCTAGGCGCGCGCCGAATTCCTGGCCCATGAAAACTTTCTATAAACGGCGCCCCATCGAGGAAGAAGACGGCCATGAATGGCTGGTCACCTTCGCCGACGCCATGACCTTGCTGCTGGCCTTCTTTGTATTGCTGGTCAGCTTCTCCAAGGTCGATCTGGTGACGTTCGAGCAGGTGCAGGCCGGCATCGCCCGCGATCTGGGCCAGCGCACGGTGGCCCGTCCGGCGGCGCAACTGCGTGCGCAGCTTGAGGCCATGGTCGATTCCCTCGGCGTTGCCGATGCGGTGCGGGTCGATACCTTCGACCGCGGCATCGTGCTCGAACTTGCCGCCAGCACCTTCTTTCGCACCGGCTCGGCGGAGATTCGCCCGGAATCGCGGGCCATCCTGGAGCGCATTTCAGAGTCCTTGGTGGCGCCGCGCTACAGCAAGTTCAAGATCGCGGTCGAAGGCCATACGGACGATTCGCCGCCGACCATCGCGCGCTATGCCACCAATTGGGAACTGTCGGGCGCGCAAGCCGCCAACATCGTGCGGCTGTTCACCGGCAATAACATTCCGGCGCGGCGTCTGCGCGCCGTGGCCTTCGCCGACACCACCCCGAAAGTGCCCAACCGCGACGGCGTCGGTAATGTGCTGGCGGAAAACCAGTCAAAAAACCGTCGCATCGTGATCCGCATTCACCGCTAGGTGGCGGTGCCAAAATCTGACATTGCGCCAGCGAAGTCTCAGATCGCGAAATCAGCTGGCGCTTCCCATCAGTTTCGCCATCTGTTTTGACCGCTCTTCGGCGCTCATGAAACTGGCATCCTCGCGGCAATGCGCCTCGGTCCAGGCGAGAATCTCCGCGTCGGTTTGGGACAGGTCGATCGGCACGGCGTGCGGCTGCGTAATATGCCACGGCGTGTGAGTGTAGACTTCGACGCGGTTGCCGTCGGGATCCTTGAAATAGACCGACAGCGCGTTGCCGTGACAGGTCTGTGCGGTGATTTCCATGCCGGCCGCGCTGACTTTGTCGTGCAGGGTGCGGACATCATCGAGCGTATCGACGAGGAAGGACAATTGCTGGGCCGCGAGCATCACTTCGCCGGCGGCCCTGCCGCTGACCAGCACAAACTGATGATGTTCGTCGGGATCGTTCGACATGAACACGATCTTGCGGTCGCCCGAGACATCGCCCTGATCGGTGACCGTTAGGCCCATCACATCGCGGTAGAAGGCAGTCATTCTCTCAATGTCGCGAACAAAAACACCGACATGGGTTAGCTGGGGGCGCGGTTTGCTGGTCATGTTTCCCTCCGGACTTTCTGGCGTGCGGCAATTGCGAAGGATAATACCGTTCCGCGCCGAGGGCGAGGGGTTCGGTGGGCGAGTTACTTGGCCACAATTGTGCCCTTCACCCCGTCGGCTCCCATAAAAACCGCAAGAATCCTCACTGGGGTCGATCCGGTGTTCGTACCCTGATGCCAGATGTCGCGTGCCTCGATTAAGGCATCGCCAGCCTTGTATTTCTTAGTGTCATGACCCTCGTAATTCACCCTTAACTCGCCCTGCAGAATATAGGCGAAGAGAGGGACTTGGTGACGATGCCGTGCGGTCGACTCACCCGGCTCTAAGGTAACGATTACCGACGACACGCGGGCCGGAGTCTGTGTGGGATAGGCGATCGCCTGTCCTTGATTGGTGCGCGAGGTCGATAACAAAGTCTCAACTTTTTTGTAGCTTGGGTCGGCGATCCCGCTGCTGCTCATGACGATGACAGCGAGGGCAAAGGTGACTACTCGGAAAAACATCGTTCGACTCCTGCCTGATATGTTGTCGGCAATTTTAGGGGTGGTGACTAGACTGTCTGTTGAATGCCAATGACCGACGACACGCTGTTCGCCTGATCCAGGCTCAAGAGTCCCTGGGCCAGCCAGCTTGTCTCGCGCGCCGACAAATAGGGCTGGCACAGGTCGTTGAACTTCTCCAGGAACTCGGCTTCGCTCAGGAAATTTCCGGGCTCGCCCTTGGGCATCTCAACGAAAGCCTCGAAACTGGTATTCGCGGTTTCGACCTTGGCGCTGCCCGCCATATTGGCCGGGAACAGAGCGTCGGCCTGCGCATCGATAACGGTCGAGACGCGGCGGCCGAGGCCGAGCGTCGTTTCGTCTTGCAGATGGGTGGCGTAGTGATCCCAGCTCAAGGTGCCTTCGCGCAACATCACGGCGGCGCAGAAGGGCATGGAGAACTGCCCGTCGACGACGCTTTTCGGGCTTTGCTTGTCACTTTCGGGAATACCCACAATCTTCCAGCCGGTCTCGGGCAGCCCGATTTCGACCGAGACGATATCCGCCGGATCGATCTCGTGCTCGCGTTTGAGGGTCGCCAACGCGTCCATCGCGGCATGGGTGTAGCGGCAAGACGGGTAGGGCTTCACCGCAAGGTTCAGGGTCTCCCACCGCGCGCCCAGCCCGTCGGACACCTTGGCCGGGTCGGCGTCGGGGGCGTAGGCGAACAGGAACCCCCACTTACCTTCGAAGGCTTCTCTGGGGCCTTGGAAGCCTTCGGCGGCGAGAGTCGCGCAGATCAGACCATTCTGCGCCGCCTGGCCCACGTGGGAGCGTTTGGTCCAGGCGCCATCGGCCAGAAACTGCATCGATCCGGCGGCTTGGGACAACGCGATGCCGAGCGCGCTTTCGATACTGTCCGCGTCGAGCCCCAATAGCTTCCCCGCCGCGACGGTCGCGCCGAAAACACCGCAGGTCGCCGTGGGGTGGAAGCCCCGGTCGTAATGGGCCGAAGGATCGAGGGCGAGGCCGAGGCGGATTTGCACCTCGTAGCCGGCGACAATAGCGGCGATGAAATCCTTGCCCGAGGCCCCGACCATTTCGGCCGCGGCGAGCGCGGCGGGGACAATCGGCGCCGAGGAATGCAGCGAGGCCGTGGCGTGGGTGTCGTCGAAATCCAGCGAATGGGCCAGGGTGCCGTTGAGCAACGCGGCCGCCGACGGCGCATAGCGCCTGTCGTCGCCGATCACCGTGCAGTCGCCGTCCGCCAGGCCCAGCCGTTCGACCGCGGCGAGCAGCGACGGCGTCGATTCCGCGTCGTGGCGGGCCCGTACCACATTGCCGGCGATATCGAGGATGAGCAATTTGGTTCGCGCGATGACCTCACTCGGCAAATCGTCATAGGCCAACATGTCCACAAACTCTGCAATTTGCCGTGTTATGCCGGTCATCGGTTTACCCTCTGGAGGTGAAACTGGAGCATTCTACATGGAATGCCGACCGTCACCAGATGGGGACGAAATTCGGTTCGAACGGCTACCCAGGCCGAGAGGCTTTGTTTAAGGTTTTGGCTGCGCATAGCGGATTCGCGCAACCATACAAAAATAACCGGGGGAGAGATCATGGCTGACAGGGATACGGCGGGAGAAAACGGGATGCGGTCGGAAGTGCGCGACGGCATGCGCATCGATTGGGACGTGCCGATCGAAATGGATGACGGCGTCGTGCTGCGGGCCGATGTCTTCCGGCCCGACGATGACGGCCAATATCCGATCATTCTCAGCTACGGCCCCTATGCTAAATGGCTGCATTTCAAGGATGGCTATCCCTATCAGTGGAAACGCCTGCAAGATCATTATCCCGATATTCTGGCGCGCTCGTCGAACCGCTATCAGAATTGGGAATTGGTCGATCCGGAAATTTGGGTGCCCGACGGCTATATCTGCATACGCGTGGATTCGCGCGGTGCCGGCCGCTCGCCGGGCCTGCTCGAGGTCTGGTCGCCGCGCGAAGCCGAAGACTTCGCCATCTGTATCGATTGGTCGGGGGTCCAGCCCTGGTCGAACGGCAAGGTGGGGCTGAACGGTATTTCGTATTACGGCATGAACCAGTGGCAGGTGGCCTCGCTCCAGCCCAAGCATCTTGCGGCCATGTGCGTATGGGAAGGCGCGGCCGATTTCTACCGCGATCTGGGACACCATGGCGGCATTGCCAGCCGGTTCCCCTCGGTCTGGTACAACAGCGCCGTCGTGCCACGCCAACACGGCAAGGGCGCCAACGGTTATAAAAGCGCCATCAATGGCGAGTGGATTTCCGGTCCCGAAACCCTCACCGAGGAAGAGCTTGCCGATAATCGCACCGATTACGGCGCCGACATTCTCGCCCATCCCCTGGTCGATGATTACTGGCGCGCGCGCATGCCCGACTATTCGAAAATCAATGTGCCGCTGCTGTCGGCCGGCAATTGGGGCGGCGTCGGCCTGCACCCGCGCGGTAACACGGAAGGTTATGTCAATTCCGCCAGCCAGCAGAAATGGCTTGAGATCCACGGCCTCGACCATTTTACCCATTTCTACAGCGATTACGGCATGGCGTTGCAGAAACGTTTCTTCGGCCATTTCCTCAAAGGAGAGGATACTGGCTGGGACCAGCAGCCCAAAGTCGCGCTGCATGTCCGTCACCCCGACGAGGTATTTGTCGAGCGCGCCGAAGAAGAATGGCCGTTGGCGCGCACCAACTGGACCGAAATGTATCTTGACCCCGCCGACCGGACGTTGGCCGCGGCGGTGCCGGACCAGACCAATGAGATCACCTATGACGCACTGGGCGATGGGCTGACCTTTCTGACGACGCCGATGGCGCTGGAGGCCGAAATTACCGGTCCGGTTGCCGCCAAGCTGTTCGTATCGTCGGAGACTGAGGATGCGGACTTGTTCCTGGTCCTGCGCGCCTTCACGCCGGACATGCGCGAACTGGTCTATCAGGGCTCAAACGACCCCCACACACCGGTCGGGATCGGTTGGTTGCGTGCCTCGCACCGCAAGCTTGATCCTGATCAAACGCTGCCCTACCGGCCCTATCACAGCCATGACGAGGTGCAGAAGCTATCGCCGGGCGAGATCTACGAACTCGATATCGAAATCTGGCCGACCTCGATCGTGTTGCCCGCAGGTTACCGGCTAGGCTTGAGTGTGCGCGGGCGTGACTATGTGTGGCCGGGTTACGAAAAGGGATCGCCTGAAATCGCCGGCCGCATCCAATACGGCGTTGGCCCCTTCAAGCACGATATGAAGGGTAATCGCCCGGTCGAGACCTATGGCGGCAAGGTCACGGTTCACACCGGGCCGGACCATCCCTCGCATGTCCTGCTGCCGTTGATTCCGCCGAAAGGGTAGGCGTTGCGCCGATTTAAGACTGGACGGAACACGATAATTTTTTTCATGTCCGTATTTCCGACTCAGCCTCTGTGAGCCCTTATGTATCTCGTTTTCGCTGATGGAAAATCATGAAGGCATGATCACGGTGTTCGCCCCGAATCCAAGAATTTTGAGGAACATCGGTTACACCGCCATCTCTCTTGGAACCCTGGTGTTCGTGTTTTTCGTCGTCGATCTAGGGGCGCTGCAGGAAACATTATTTTCCGTCCGCGCCGGGACCTTGGCATTGAGCAGCGCGCTGATTTTAATCAGTGTCTTAGCTGCGTTGCTGCGGTTCCGTGTCGTGTTAAAAAGCTTCGGTTATTTGCCGAGTTGGCGCGACACGTTCGTGGCCTTCTCATTGGGCCAGGCATCGAACCTGATTTTTCTGAATATTATCGGCCAAAGCCTCAGCCGCGCGGCCATATTATCCCAGGCCAAAGTGCCGGCGGGTGTTTCTGTCATAATGACCTATTGGGAGCGAGGGCTCGCGGCGGGCATCCTATTCCTGTTCAGCGTCGCCGGTGGTTGGTTTCTTTTTGCCAATAGTCTTCTGAATCTACAGGCCGCGGCCGCCTATCTCATCTATGTGTTCGGAAGTTTAATGGTGGTTAGCACCATTGTTGCTGTGACTATTTTAGGACCCACGGCGGCACGTTCGCGTGCCAAATATTGGGTTGGCGTGGGTTTGCGGATGTGGCCCAGCGTGGCGCTAACGCTGATCAGCCAGATATGCATGTTAGCGGCCTATCTGGTTATTCTCATGCAAGTGGGAGGGATATCTTCCTCGCTCGCGATTATCAGCGCAATTGCTGTGGTGATGTTCGCGGCGAGCCTGCCGATCAGCTTTTCAGGTTGGGGGGTTCGCGAGCTGACATCGGTGCAGATACTCGGAGCGATCGGCATTGGGTCGTCATTCGCCGTTACAACGGCCATCGCAATCGGCCTGATTTCCCTGGTCGTTCTTATTCTTTTCAGTCTTCTGGGTATGTGGCTTTTCGTGCGCCGAGCGGCGAGCGCCGCGCCGGCGGCCATCGACGCGGGCGTCGGCGGTGGGTTCGAGTGGACGAGCTTCACGACCCTGTTCATCGCATTATTGACATCGGTGCTGATTTTTTTTCAGGTTCGCCTTGCGACCAGCGGCGGCGCCGTAACCGCCAACATATCTGATGTGATCGCGATTACCGCGCTTGGTTTGACATTTTTACTGATATTGCGGCAACGCAGCTTTGCGATCTTCCCGCGGTTTTTCTCGCTGGGCCTCCTGGCGATTTCCGCCGTATTTATTCTGGCGCTCGCCATTGGCTGGTCGCGCTATGGATTGAACCAGTGGGCTATCGTCAACCGAGGGTTTGGATGGATCATTATCTTAGGCTATCTCGCGGCTGGCGGCGCATTGGTTTGGGCTGACAAGTCCAACGGACGCGTGCTCGTCTTATGGAGTTTCGCGCTGGCCGGCGCAGCGGTTGCTGGTCTCGAATTGGCGTTGCTGTTGGCGAACCTACTCAATGTCAATTTTCCGGCGGATACTTTCGTTGTGCCGTTGCGCGGCTATGCGGGTAACTCGAACGCCTTTGCCTTACAGATGATCATGACCGTTATTGCCGCGATAACGGCACACCGGCTTGGTGCGGGCTCGGGCAGTCGCACCCTGTTGCGGGTAATTCTGGTCATTACCCTGCTTGCGACATTTTATTCTTTGTCACGTTCTGGCTTGGGCACGTTCTTGGGTGCGATTTTCCTTTTAATCGTTCTCAGCACGCGCGCGGAGCGCCGCGAAAGGCTGTTTGATGGATTGGTCGTTGCCGCCGCCGTCCTCGTTGTTGTTGTCTTGCCCGACATATTGTCTGCAGCCGTTGATCTGGCGTCACAGATGAACGCTGCCGTTAATCCGTCGGGTGGGCCAATCGGGTTACCGCTCGACAATAGAGTGCTCTCACATATGGAGTTTTCCGCGTCCCGTTCGAGTTCGGATAATGAACGCTGGCAAAGCATTTTAGCGGGCTGGAACCTGTGGCGGGAATATCCGGTGTTTGGGGCCGGTTTGGGGGCATTTGTCCAAAACCGTTTCGATGCTGGCCTGCCAGCTTTGATCATTCATTCCGTGCCCGTTTGGATTGGCGCCGAACTGGGCGTTCTGGGCTTTGGTGTTATCGGCGCTGTTTTTATCGGTTTGGTTGGGCTTGCGATAAAGATGCTGCGCGATACTGAATATTTCGCCTGGGGCGCCGGATTGCTGGTAATGCTGGCCGCGCTGGCCGTTTCGGGGTCCGTCCACGATTTCTTTTTCCAGCGAAGCTTTTGGTTCCTGTTGGGGATATTTGCCGGCGTTTATGGCAATGCTGGCTTGCAGGCTCGCCGATCCGGGGGAGAGCCGGACAGATAGCTGTTTCGACGGGTGCGCACTAGCCTAGGTGCCCAAGACACGGTCGACGGCGTTTGCCGGCGCTAACACTAAAATGACTCGCCTACTGCCAAGTTCCATGCTCTGCTCTGCCATAGTGGTGAAGCCTCGTTACGAATGTGAGGCATAAGCGCTCAATATCCATGGATGTAAAACCATGGCAACGAAATGGCACGGCGGCATGTTTAGCTCCGGCATTGCATTCACCGGTTTCTTAAAGATGTTTGGCCCTGCCGAAATTTGGAGGGAACCATACATGTCCAGTTATAGGTCAGGGTTACAAATAGCAGCGGCAGCAGCGTTTGTTGCAGTCGCATCGGTACAGCCGTTGCAGGCGCAAGAGACGGTCAACATCACCTTCATTACCGGCTATCCGCCCGCCGCAACTTGGGTCAACGCGTTCAACGATGTATTTGTGAAGTCCGTCGATGAAACGTTGGCAAAATCCGGCAAGTTCAAAGTTGGCTGGAACTTGGCGCATAGCGGCCAAATCGCGAAGCCGCGCGGCGAATTCGAAGCCATTGAAAGCGGACTTGGCGAAATTTCAACCATCCCCGGCGCGTTTCATGCCGATAAGATACCGCTATACAACATCCCCTATGTGACGCCGTTTACCAACGCTGGTGATCCCGGCATTGTCACCGAAGCGTATGAGATGTTGCAGAAGAAATTCCCCGCTTTTGCGAAAAACTGGGAACAGTTCAACCAGGTCCAGATCGGGGTTACCGATAACGTTGATAATTACATTCTGCTGTCATCGACGCCGTTGCGGACTTTGGATGATTTGAAGGGCAAGAAGGTCGGCGCCGCTGGCCCGAACCTTCCTTGGGTGGTGCCCACGGGTGCAGCCGGCGTGTCGACCAACTTGGCGGACGCCTATAACTCGCTCAACACAGGCATCTACGATGCCATGATCGTGTGGCGTCAGGCGATGGGCGCGTTCAAGCTATGTGAACCGGCTCCCAATATGCTCGATGCCGGGCTCGGTGCGGCGTCGATCATTCCGTTGACCGTGAATGCGGACTTCTGGGACGCAGCGCCCGACGAGGTCAAGACCGCGCTTACCGGCGCCAGCAAAGCATGGAGCGATCGTCAGCTTGAGTTGTTGATCGATGGTGCGACATCCGGGCTGGCCAGATGCGAGGCCGAATTCAATACGGTCGCCACCAAGATGGCGCCCGAGGAACGGGCGAAATGGGCCAAAGGGATGGCGCCGTTGGCGTTGGATTGGGCAGAGCGTACCAACGCGAAAGGCTTCCCGGCGTCGGAAGTTCTGACGGCTTACATGGACTTCATGCGCGCCAACAACCAACCGGTGACGCGCAATTGGGATCGGGAATAAACCCCCGTCCCATCTGAGCCCCGGCAGCAGCCGGGCTCGCAACAATGAAAACGGCGGCAGCGCTTATCGGCGCTGCCGCTTTTTTATGCCCGGCTATGATGTTTGCTGGCGGTTTATTGACGGTGGTTGCCGGAAAGCGCGAATTTCAAACTTTCGATATTCTGAAGTTAACTATACAAGATAAAATTTTAGTTAAATAATATTAAAATTTATGTAATATTTTATTCTAAAAATAGATAAATTAATACTGTGTTAACTATAAATATAAATTGCTTTTAAAATTAATCTTTTGTTATGGTTTTGCTCAAGAATGATTCAACAGGAAGGGTTTAGGATCATGAGCACTAAAGATTTGTTTGAAGAACCGGCCTCTCCGTCGCTAAGTGCCTCGCTGAGGCGCTTGTTCGGACTCCGGCCTGCGGTCGCTACCGAGCCAACGACCTTCCAGAAGGCGCTGGCAGTGCACATCGCCACCACAACGCGCAGCGCAGGACGCAACTACGAGCCGCGCGGCTGATACTCATCGGTTAAATTTTGATGGGGAACCGGGCTTTATCGCAGCCCTAACGCCGTCAAGACACTTTGATGCGGGCAAGGGCGCACGCATCGGCATCTTTTTCGGACATTACGACATTCGGCGGCCCCC
>JABDJY010000125.1 GCA_013003285.1 Alphaproteobacteria bacterium
ACTGTACCCACAAAACGAAGCTGGATAGTAGAGGACGACACAGGACAGGGCAAGACGACAAAGCGCGATAAGCGTCGGTTTAGTTGGGCGTTTTGGCCTTCCTGGGCCTTGCAGGACATAGGGAAGACGGACTCTTCCTCCGCCATCCGCCTTCGCTAAAGCTACGGCGGGATTAAACACGTACTTTGCGAGAGGCGGATGTCGCGCCGAAGCTTTAGCGAAGGCGGACCTTTCTTGCATTACGTCTATGTCCTTCAAAGCCAAGTGGATCCGGACCGCTTTTATGTCGGTGAGACAGGTGATCCGGATCGGCGGGGCGCTGAGCACAATGCCGGCAAATCCATCCATACAAATAAATACAAGCCTTGGAAGCTCTCCGTCTGTGTCGGGTTCTCGGATCGCACAAAGGCATTAAGCTTCGAAAAATATCTCAAGTCGGGCTCAAGGCGTGCCTTCGCAAAGAGGCATTTCTGATTCACTAGAGATAAATCTTCGCTAGGCATTCCCAACCGCAGCATCAGTTTCTGCCCCCAATTTACATACGGATATACGTATTCTCTCGGAATTCGCTGTTCCAGAATCGGAAGCCCACTGTATATCTAGTTCCAGCCCTTCGGCTGCTGGTGCATCTGTTCGAATGGACGGTCACCAGGCTGGTCAGGGAAGAGCGGTAGAACGAGTAAAAAATATGCATGTCCTCGCTATTGCGTCCCGAAAGGGCGGGTCGGGTAAGACCACATTGACCGGTCATTTATCGGTGGAGGCCGAGCGCCGAGGCCACGGCCCGGTCGCGATTATGGATGTCGACCCGCAAGGCAGTCTTGCCGATTGGTGGAACGAGCGGGCGAATCCGGCCCCGGCATTCGTAAACACCACATTGGATACGCTGGCCGACGATATTGAGCGTTTGCGCGATGCCGGTATCAAGACAGTCATCATCGATACCCCGCCGGCGATCACCGGGGCCATTCGCCAAGTCGTCGATGTGTCCGACCTGGTTCTGATTCCGACACGGCCCAGCCCGCATGATCTGCGTTCGGTGAAGGCCACGGTCGCCCTGGTCGAGGATATGGAAAAACCTCTGGTGTTTGTCATTAATGCCGCGACCCCGCGGGCGCGCATTACCAAAGAAGCTGTGGTCGCGCTATCGCAGCATGGACCGCTTGTTCCTACCCTTATTCACCAGCGGGTCGATTTCGCCTCAAGCATGATCGATGGCCGCACGGTTATGGAAATGCCCGGCGCGCAGCTCGCCAAACAGGAAATCGAACGGACCTGGGATTATCTGGCGAACCGCTTGGGGATTATCCCAGCGCTAACTGTGATGATGCCGCGATCCGAACCGAAAGAAGTCGAGCAACTGCAATTGCGGGTGGCGGTATGAGCAGCGGGCGTCCTGCGGCGCTGGATGGTTCACTACTGGCGCGGAAGGGGGACGCGGTTCCCGCGATCCCCGACGAATCGCCTTTGGTCTTAAATCTGGACGACCATCGCCGCGAGCCTCATAAGCCGGAATTGGTTAGCCCTGAACCGGTCGTGGAAGCGGCGCCTAACGATACCTCCGTTGGTATCGCGGCACGCCTCACGAATATTCTGAGCGTTGCTTCGGGCCGGATTAAATCAATTCCGTCACGTATTCGTTGGACGGCGGGAATCTTTCTCGCGGTGCTAATTGTCATTGCTCTGTGGCAGTCGGCAAGCCCTAGTCGCGACACACAGGTTCAGGCAGCGCAGACACCCGCGGTGGCGCCGACCACGGATAGCGATAAGGTTGGTCTGCAACTCAATTTGGCGCCAGCTGCTTCGACCCCCGAGGCGGTGGCGGAGATATCCGACTCCCCCGAAGCAATAGGCACCGCGCTGCCGAGTACCACCTTGCCGGCCGCAGCCGCGCTTGCGGCAACCGCGGCGCCTGAAGTTGAAGAGCCGGTGGCGACACTAGAGACTGTCACCCCAGCTCCGGCGTCACCCAGCATCTCCATAATTCCGGTCAACATTCCTGCCGATCGGATAAGCCCCCAGGCTGACAATGTGGAGGGTACCCCGGAGATAACAACGGCGGTGCCCAAATCAGTGTCGCCGATCCCCATTCCCAAGGCGAAACCCGATATTGCCGCCTTGCCGACGGCGGGTCCTTACGCCGTACAATTGGCGTCGATCGCTGTCGAGACACGTGCCAATCAAGAAGCGTTCCGTCTGCAAAAGCAGCTTGGGCACATTCTCGGTGGTCATGAGATCGAGGTTGAGAAAGCCGTGGTTGCCGGCAAAGGCACGATGTATCGCTTGCGGGCCGGTGGCTATAAGTCGCAAGCGGAAGCAAGTAGCGCGTGTGAACAGCTTGCGAAAGTGAAAGTTAGTTGCCTGGCGCTCCGCCGCTAATCCCTAATTCGCGCTCGTCGCCAGCGCTAAATTTTCCTGCGGCACAACATTCAACGCCTCCAGCAAAGCAGCAATTTCCGATCCGGCCGATTGTTGGGTGGCCGATAGGCTGCGGTCAGCGTCGACGAGCGGCAGATCGTGTACCGTCAAACCGTTCAAGAATAACTCGCGAAAAATAACCCGCTCGCCCAGTCCCGGCGCCAGCCTGAAGCCGATCCTGTTAGCCAGTTTGGTTAGAATCTGGTCGATATCTTCGCGGTTGCGCGAATGGATATGCGGCAGCCGGTTGCGGATCACTACCCAGTCGAGGGGCGGCAGGCCGTCGATGATCCGCTGGTTCCCATATTCCCAGGCCATCTGGCAATAGTGACACGGCGCGATGATCTTGCGGTTGATGGGATCGATTTCCGCCAGCACATCGATGTCGAGCAGACTGTCATTAACCGGGGTGACCAGGACATTGGCATATTCATGGCCGATCCGGGACAGGGTCGTCGCGCTGCCCGGCGTATCGACGAATACGATGTCGCAGGCGGCGAGTTTGGCCAATGCCGCCTCGATGGCGCGCCGCGCCGATGTTTCGAGGGCGGCGACATCGGCGCCTTCGGGCTCGTCGATGCGCAGACTGTGGGGTAGGGGGATCGGCTGCCCGGCGCTTGTACGGTAGCGCTCGCGGTTGGTCAGATAGCGCGACAGGGTGGCTTGTCGGGAATCCAGATCGAGCGTGCCAACCTGGTGGCCCTGGTGAAGAGCGGCGACGGCCAGGTGAAGCGCGGTGGTCGATTTTCCGGTGCCACCCTTTTCATTGCCGATGACCACGACCTTTCGGCGCGAGCTTTGAACACTCGAAAATCCCATATCAGCCTCTATCACCATACATAAATATCCAATATCTCACGCCAATAGTTGGCCCGGTATTTCTAGAACAAAACTTCCCAATCTTGTTTCGCGACCGGATCGTCCACTGCATCGTTGTTTCTCGGTGTTTCGATTTCATGCATCTGCTGGGGCAAGGGCTCGTGATTTTCACGCACCGGCGCGGTGATTTTCTCTAAGTCCACCAAGCAGGTGCGAAGGGCGGCGAGGCGGCGGGCCAAGGGCTCGGTCGCTGCCCAGGCCAATATTTCCTCGCCGTCGCGCGCTTTTTGCATGGCACCCCAGCGACCGCGCTTCATCGAACGGATGATAAAGCTAATGTCTTCGCCCGCCAGTGACGCGTCGAGCGAGGTTGTGAAGGGCGGTATCTGCTCCTCCAACACGGCCTCGACAATGGGCCAGCTTATGCCTTCATCGATCAGTATTGCCGATATGCCGGGTGAACGCCGGGCCGCGACGCGATAGCCGAAATGAATGCGGGCGTCGAGCGCTTCGCTACCGCCGGTCGCGTCTTCAATTTCCGTAATGAGGGCAACCAAATTGGCCTGCAGCGAGGGCTCTTCAGCCTTCGGCAGGACAGTCTCGTTCGATCGGATATTGGCCGAAACCTTGGTCGGCGAATTATCATGTGGCAAATGAAAAGCCCCCATCGCCACCCAACATAAGTGACTCGCGAGGGTGCACCAAGGCGCTTTGGCCAGTCACCATAAATAATCTGGGGGTAATCGCAGAGTTGGATTAATTCTTCGGTTCGTATTGTTCGACACCGCCCAGTTCGGTCAGATCTTCGGCGCGGCCGCGCAATTCCAGTGTGTTGCGGTCGGGGTCGCGCAGAAACACCGACACATGGCCGTCATGGCCGAACGCCACCGGGCCTTGGGTGATTTCGATGTTGTTTTCGTGCAGGGCGGCGACAGTGTCGGCGATTGACTCGACCCGGAACGCCACATGGGTGAACCCCGGATATTTCTCTGGAACATCCATCAATATGTTATTGTTATCGTTATTATTATTGGCATTGAAGATGATGTTGATTTCGACGTCCTGGCTATTTTTCATGACCACGACAGCGTCGTTATCGGCGGCGCGTAATTTCTCGAACCCGAAGAGTTTGTAAAACGCCTCGGCGCGGTCCAAATCCGCGACCCGGATGCCGATATGGTCGACGCGATCGATATTGATCATCTGTTTAGCCCTCTCGTCGGTATTTCAGTTTGTACAAGCGAATGTGGTTTCGTGACCCACGATATCAAGTCTAGCTTCTATTCAGTCGGCGCGATATCGAGGCGCACGACCGTGCCTTCCAGTCTGGGGTCAGGGGCGGGATAACGGTCCAGCACCATGGGGTCATGGCCCGGCACGATATGGGCCTCGCTGTCCGCCTGTTCGCGCAATCGGGCATAGCCGCGGATCATATCGCCTACATTATAGACAATGGGGAAGGGAGCGATGCGTTCCATGTTTTCATAGTAGTGGCTGGTGTCGGAAGCGACCACAACCCAACCGCGCTTGGTGAGCACGCGCACGAATTGCAGTCCCATCGTGTGGCCGCCCACATGGTGCACGGTAATGCCGGGTGCGATTTCCGCCGCCCCGTCATAGAAGCTGACCCGGCCCTCAAACACATTGCGCACCATGGCGCTGATATGGTCGGCCGTGAACGGGTGGTTCATGGCGTGGTTGCACATATGCGGGCCGGTCGCATAGCGCATCTCGCTTTCCTGCAGATGGAACTGCGCGGCGGGAAATTCTTCATGCCCGCCGATATGGTCGTAGTGCAGGTGGGTGACGATCACATCTTTGACGCTCGCCGCCGTAACATCGATCATGGCCAGGCCTTCGGTGACGGTTCGCTCGAGCGCGCGGCCACGTGTGGTGGCCTCCGATCCGTCGAAACCAGTATCGATGACGATGGTCTGCTCGGGCGACACGGCGGCCCAGACGAAATAGTCGAGCGGCATGTGAGCGGCGTCGTGCGGGTCGCTGCCGATGAAGCTTTCACTGCGGGTGCGTTCCTGCAGCGTGGCGTATTTGATCGCGTACAAATCCCAAACCTGCGGTGACGTCATTTCATTCCTCCCGACCGGCTTTTTAATTGCCGGATTTCGTTATAATCGCCTCAATCGATCGTCCCGATCGCATAAACTCTACAGGAACTGGCGTCATGACAGCTACGACATATGGATTTATCGGTCTCGGCAATATGGGTAATCCCATGTGCGGTCATCTCTGTACCGCCGGACTATCGATCATTTGTTATGACGCGGCCGGTACGGCGGCGCGGGCGCCGGAGGGGGCCGACATCGCCGATAGTGTTGCCGCGGTCGCCGCGGCGGCCGACACCGTCTTCCTCAGCCTGCCCGATGGACCAATTGTCACCGATGTCGCGGGAGAGATCGCCCGGGCGCCAGACCGTCGGACCACCACCATCGTCGATTTATCGACCACCGGGCCGGATTCCGCCGTTGCGCTCGGCGCCAGCTTGTCTGAGGCGGGCATTATATTTATCGATGCGCCGGTCAGTGGCGGGCGCTCGGGGGCTGTCGCCGCAACGCTAGCCGTCATGTGCGCTGGACCCGATGACGCAATTGCGGCACTCGGCACGGCGCTTAATGCGATTGGCGGGAATGTTTTTCAGGTGGGGACAAGGCCGGGCCAGGCCCAGGCGATGAAACTGCTGAATAATTTCCTGTCGGCGACCGCCATGGCGGCGACATCGGAGGCAACCCTGTTCGGCGCCTCCCACGGCCTTGAGATGGAAACTATGCTCGCGGTCCTCAACACGTCGAGCGGGCGCAGTACCGCAACGGAAGATAAGTTTCCCAAGCGGATCGCCACCGGCACTTTCGACGCCGGGTTTGCGGCTGCATTAATGTCCAAAGATGTGTCGCTCTACCGCGAGCAGGTCGCCCAGGCGGGTACCCCCGATGCTATTGCGGATGTGGTCTCTGGCCTGTGGCGCGAAACCGATGCGGCATTCCCCGGCGGTGATTTCACCGAGATTTACAAATATCTCGCGGACCGTTAAGCGCCGGTGAATTGCGGCTTGCGTTTCTCCATGAACGCGGTGCGGCCTTCGATATAATCCTGGCTGTTGAAACAGGCGGCGACCTGAGCATCGCAGAGGGCGGTGTCGCGGTCGCTCGGCGGTTTGAGGTTTTCGCTCACCGCGGTTTTGACAGCGCGGATGGTCAGCGGCGCGTTAGCCGATATGCGGCTGGTATAGCCATCGCAATATTCTGTCAGTTCGGCACGCGGCACCACTCGATTGACCAGACCCATGGTGAGGGCCTCGGCGGCATCGAACTGGCGCGCGGAATAGAAAATTTCCATGGCGAAGGAGGGGCCGACGATCTGCATCAGCCGCTCGATCCCGTTCGCCGCATAGCCGAGGCCGAGCTTGGCCGCCGGCACGGCAAAACGGGAATCGCCGGTGGCGATGCGGATATCGCAACACAGGGCGATGGCCAGCCCGCCGCCGATACAATAGCCGCCGATTTTGGCGATGGTCGGAATCGGCGCATGGGTCAGGGTGTCCTGGAACCGTCTGACCGAGGCATTGTATTCGTCGATGGCGGTCTGGGAATCCCGTTCCTCGCCGAATTTCGAGATATCGGCACCGGCCACGAAAGCCTTCTCGCCGGCACCGGTCAGCACGATGGCGCGGATGTCCCCGGACTCGCAAAGTTCGCGGATCGCCGTTTCGCCATCGCGCCACATTTCCAGCGACATGGCGTTATGGCGGTCGGGATTGTTGAAAGTGATTTGGCCGACGGCGCCCTCGCTCGTGCAAATAATCCGGTCGGTGGTCATAAAATTCTCCTGGTTCGTGCTTTAGGGGCGGTCATACAACACCGCGGCTGCGTAGGTCTTCGATCTCGGTGGCGGTGTAGCCAAGTTTTTCCAAGACCTCGTCCGTATGCTCACCGGCTTCCGGCGGCGCGACAGCGAACGAGCTTGGGGTCCGCGTCAAGTTTACCGGCTGGCGTACAAAGTTGAGATCGCCCAGGGCGGGAGAGGTCAACGGTTGCGCCAGGCCGAGTGCCTCGACCTGTGGATCGGCAAACACCTCATCCATTTTATAGATCGGCCCACAGGGCACGCCGGCCTTATTGAACCGGTCGATCCAAGTGGCGGTGGTTTCTAACTTTGTGCATTCGGTAATCGCTTCGTTCAATTGGTCGCGATTATCCGAGCGCGTCTTGCCATCAATGTAGTCGGGATTTTCGATCCACTCCGGATGGCCCATCTCGGCACAAAATTTCTGCCATATGGCGCCGCCGGCCACCGATATATTCATGTGACCATCGGCGGTTTCGAATACGCCGGTCGGAATGCTGGTGGGATGATTGTTACCCGCCTGCCACGGCACTTCGCCATCGACCAGCCAGCGGGCCGATTGGAAGTCGAGCATGAATATCTGCGCTTCGAGCAAAGACGTATGCAGCCATTGTCCTTTGCCCGACTTCTGCCGTTCGAGCAGGGCCAACAAGATGCCTTGGGAACAAAAGATACCCGCAGTCAGATCAGCGATCGGGATGCCGGCGCGCACCGGACCGTCACCGGGTAGCCCGGTTATCGACATTAGCCCACCCATGCCTTGGGCCACCTGATCGAAACCGGGCCGTTTAGCGTAGGGGCCATCTTGTCCGAAGCCGGAAATACTGGCGAGAATGATGCGGGGATTGATTGCGGCCAGAGCTTCATAGTCGATACCGAGCCGGGTTTTCACGTCGGGCCGGTAATTTTCGACCACCACGTCGGCGTCGGCGACCAGTTCGCGAAATATCTTCAGGCCCGCTTCGTCCTTCAAGTTAAGCGTGAGCGAGCGCTTATTGCGGTGAAGATTTTGAAAATCCGCGCCGTGACGGTTACTGGCGAGCCCGCCTTTCGCATCCAACTCAGGCGGGATCTCCACCTTGATGACGTCGGCGCCCCAATCGGCGAGCTGACGCACGCAGGTCGGTCCCGAGCGGACCCGGGTTAAATCGAGGACGGTGACATCGGATAAAACCGAGGCGGCCGGTGTATGTGGCATTTCGATAACGCTCCCCTATAGAACTGTCCCATTGTCGGGTTAGAATGGCCGGCCGGCAATGGGGCGGTACAGAATTCTGGGAGAGATATAATGGCCTTTTACGAACTGCGGCAATACAAGGTCTGGCCGGGCAAGATGGACGACTGGGTCGAGATGATGGAAACGGAAATTATCCCGTTCCAGATTTCCAAAGGTATGGTCATAACGGGTAGCTATCGCGGCGAAGAGGACGACACCGCTTATTTCTGGTTGCGCCGTTTCGAAGACGAGGCCGAACGTGAAAAACTCTACGCCGCGGTCTATGAAAGCGACCATTGGAAAGACGTCATCGCGCCACGGGTCCCCGACATGCTCGACCGCGAGGGCATGATCATTACCCGCATCGTGCCCACGCCCAAATCGACCGCGCAATAAGCAAAATTACAACGGCGTTTAAGCCGCAATTTTAGCGGTAATAAAAATATTAGGGGGAGACCGCACGATGGTCGATGAGAATCCGGCCGGCAGGCCCGTAGCCCTGGTTACCGGTGCATCCTATGGACTCGGCGCCGAAATCGCCAAGACCTTGGCGCGGGACGGCTTCGATGTCGCGGTGACCGAACTCGACGCCGACGATCTTGCCGATACCATTGGATCCATCGAAGGCGAGGGCGGACGAGCAGCGGCCCTGCCACTCGATCTGCGTTCGATGGAAAGTATGGAAGCCTCGATCGCCGGAACGATCGACGCGCTTGGTCAGATCGATGTGCTGGTCAACAATGCCGGCTTACTGATTGCCCTGCCGGCGCTCGATGTGACGCCGGACCAGTGGGATCAGGTGATGACGGTCAACGTCAAGGGCAGCTATTTTATGGCCCAATTCGTTGCCCGCCATCTGATCGATACCGACCGGCCCGGCTGCATCGTCAATATTGCCTCGACCTTCACCACCATCGGTACGCCCGGCGTATCGCCCTACGGCATTTCCAAGTCGGCGGTCGGCGGTATCACCCGGCACCTCGCGGTGGAATGTGCCCAGTACGGTATCCGCGTGAATGCGGTGGCGCCGGGCACGGTCGAGACCAAGCTGCGCGCCGAGAGATTGGCGGCCGACCCCGAACGTCGTAAATCCAATATGGCCAAGATACCCATAGGCCGGTTCGGGACCCCGCAAGATATGGCCGGCGCGGTCTCCTATCTGGCGAGCCCCGCCGCGGCCTACGTCAACGGCCATGTCCTCGCCGTCGATGGTGGCCTGACAATCTCCTAAACGGCGCGCACGGCGGCGTTTAGCGCGCCGGATAAAGCTGGCGGTTAGGTTGATGTTCAATTTCTCGCTCAGGCAAACTGCCAGGCCAACCTCAACTAATGGATGCTGGACAACGGTTCCAGATTTGTGGCGTTTGAGAAGCGCTGTTGGAGGCCTGAGTTAATTGAACCGTATCATCGTCGATGAGGATCAAATTCAGGGTCGCACCTGCCGATGGTTCATTGGCGGGAACGATGTAGGAAAATGAATGACGCCCGTAGATGCCTTGCATCTGGGCTCCGCCAGGCGTCACGATATTCGGACCGCTAATTTCCAGTCGACCGATCTCTCTGTGGCACCAATGGCCATCGATAGCGTCGGCAATGGCCGCCCCCGTCGGCAACATCAACGTTAGAGCCATGCTTCCCAAACTCAATAAGGATAGTCGTTTCATCATTGATTATGACCTTATCTGCCGGTGAATTTTGGCGTCCTGTTCTCGCGGTGGGCGGCCATGCCTTCATCCACATCGTGGCTCCATTCCAGCGCGTGACGTAGCGCGTCCGATAATTCGCGCGCGGGTTTGAATCCAGGCTCCTGGCGCACCCGCATGATGCGTTTGGCGCCACGGATCGCCAGGGGACCGTTGGCGCCGATCTGCTGTGCCATTTCCACAGCGGCATCCCATAGCTCTGCGGCTGGGTAGGAATATTCCACGAAGCCGATCCGCTCCATCATGGCGGCGTCGATTTCCCGGCCGGTGCAGATCAGCTCCAGCGCGCGGCCCTGTCCGATCACCATAGGCAACCGGTGCGGTGCGCCGGCGCCGGGAAAGCCGCCCCATTTGGCTTCGGGCAGGGCCAAGGTGGCGTGATCGGCGACCAGACGAATGTCGCAGGCCAGCGCCAACTCGCTGGCGCCGGCGCGGATCGCGCCATTGATTACCGCGATGACGATCTGGGGCAGGGCTTCGATGGCGTCGAACACGTTATTGGCCAGCACCACGGTCTCCAGCACCTCGTCCTTCGACAGGCTGGCGCGAATTACCGGGTTGAGCAGGCC
>JABDJY010000164.1 GCA_013003285.1 Alphaproteobacteria bacterium
TCAGATAGGGGAAGGTCAGGCGGGCGAAGTCGACCGCGAGAGCGAACTTTTCCGGATCATCGCGAAAGCCACCGGCAATCACGCCCATGACCTCGGGCATAAAAATTTCCACCAGCACACTAAAAACGATCAGCACCAGCGCCATCACGCCGAGAACCCGTTCGGCGAAGGCGCGGGCCGCCTCGCGTCCGGACTCGGTCAGCTCGCCAGCGAATAGCGGCACAAACGCGGCGTTAAACGCCCCTTCGGCGAATAGACGCCGGAAGATATTGGGCAGCTGCAATGCCACAAAGAACGCATCGGTGACCTGCCCGGCGCCGAGCAAGCCCGCGATCAGAATATCGCGGACAAATCCCAACACCCGGCTGCCCATGGTCCAGCCGCCCACGGTGGCGATCGATTTAAACAGCACCATGGCGCGCTCTTAACCGTAAATCGGGACGAAGGAAAGGCGAAGGTCTCGGCTGATCGTGGCTCTATTCCGCCGCCGCGGGGCGTCGGTCTTCGGCGTCACCAACCTCGTTAATCGCCTCGAGCAAGGTTTTGCGAATCTTCTCTGCGCGGTCTTCATGGGTGACCTTCATGCCAAAGCCGTCCTTCACATAGAAGACATCGACGGCGCGTTCGCCATAGGTGGAAATCTTCGCCGATGAGATTTGTAGTGACAGGGCGTACAGCGCGCGGGTCACCGAAAAGAGGAAACCCGGCCGATCCCGGCCATTGATCTCGATCACCGTATGGGTGGCGCTCGCCTGGTTGTCGATGATGACCCGCGGCGCCACCGTAAACACGCGGGTCCGCTCCGGTACGAAGGTTCGCGCAGCATGGGCCTCGTCGCGCTTCATCTCGCCGGCCAACGCCCGTTCGATCTGCACCGACATGCGCGCCAACGCCGAGGTTTGCGCAAAGGCCTCGCCATTGGCGTCTTGCAGCCACAACACGTCCAGCGCCATGCCCTCGGGCGTGGTGAATACCTTGGCGTCGACCACGCTGGCGCCGACCGCTGCCAAAGCACCGGCGATGCGCGAGAAAACCCCCGGATGATCTTGCGCATAGATACTCACCTCGGTCACGTCGAGGTCACGCACCACGCGAATTTCCACCGTGAGCGGGCGCGCTTCTGCCTCCGCACTCCGCATCATACGGGCTTGGCGTTCCAGCGTGTCGGCGTCGAAAGTCAGCCAGTATCCCGGATAACCGCGCCCCATCTGAGCATCGATATCTGCTTCCGGCCAATCGGCCAGCCGTTCGCGCAGAGCCTGCTGGGCGGCCTCAACGCGCGTACTTCTGGCTTGGGTCAACTGGCCGCCGGACAACACGTCTTTGGTCGCGTTGTACAATTCGCGCAGCAACTCCGCCTTCCAATTGTTCCACACATTCGGCCCAGTGGCGCGCATATCGACAACCGTCAGGCAGAGCAGCAATCGCAAACGTTCGAGCGACTGCACCAATTCGGCAAAATCGCTAATGGTTTTGCTGTCCGCCAAATCGCGTTTCTGCGCCACATCGCTGAAGGCCAGATGCTGGCGGACCAGCCACTCGACGGTTTCGGTTTCCTCGTCGCTAAGCCCCAAGGTGGGGCAGACCTTGCGCGCGACATCGCCGCCGAGCTCGGAATGATTACCACCCCGGCCCTTGGCGATATCGTGCAATAGAACGGCGACATAGAGCGCCCGGCGCGACCCGATTGTCGGCAATAATTCAGTGGCCAGGGGGTGCTCTTGGCGCTGCTCGCCGCGCTCGATCGAGGCCAAAAGCCCGATCGCTTGGATGGTATGTTCGTCGACCGTATAGACATGATACATGTCGTGCTGGGTCTGGCCGACGACCCGGCCAAAGTCAGGCATAAAGCGGCCAAATACCCCGGCCTCGTTCATGCGCGTGAGGGCGATTTCCGGTTCGTCCGACGACGTCACAATGTCGATGAACAGGCGATTCGCCTCGGGGTCTTTACGGACCCGGCTGTCGATTTTGCGTAAATTTTGCGTCACCAGGCGCAGCGCGTGGGGGTGGATATCGATCCCCTCCTCCTGGCCGACATAAAACAGCCGGATCATCGCCACCGGATCACGGGTGAACATGTCATCGTCGCTCACCGTCAGGCGATCGCGATCCAGCTGGAAGCCCATCAAATCGCGCGCACGGCCAAACCGCGGCAGCTTGATGAGGGGTTTGCGCATGTTTTCAGCCTCGATCGAGGCGCAGAAAATACGGGTCAGATCGCCGACATCTTTGGCGACAAGATAATAGTGCTTCATGAACCGCTCGACGCCGCTGCCGCTGGCGCGATCGGTATAGTTCATCTTCTCCGCCAACCGCGTTTGCAGATCGAAGGTCATGCGTTCCTCAGCCCGCCCCGCCAGATAATGAAGGTGGAAACGCACGGTCCACAAGAAATTATGATCCTTGGCAAAGTTGCGCGCTTCCTCGGCTGACAGAACACCACGGGAAACCAGATCGCCCACATCGTCGACCTGGTAGGTATATTTTGCGATCCAGAACAGGGTCTGCAGATCGCGCAAGCCGCCCTTACCGTCTTTGACATTGGGTTCGACCAGGTAGCGGCTATCGCCGAGTTTTTTGTGGCGCGCGTCGCGTTCGGCCAATTTTCCGTCGACGAAATCCAGCGCGGTGCCGTTCACTACCCGGTCTTGGAAGGCTTGGCGGAAATCCAGAAACAGCGCCTGATCCCCCCACACAAAACGCGCTTCGAGAAGGGCCGTGCGGATCGTCAAATCCTGTTTGGCAAGACGCACGCAATCGTCTGTCGAGCGTGTCGAATGCCCGACTTTGATGCCGAGATCCCACAGCAGGTAGAGCATATATTCGACCACCTGCTCGCCGCGCGGCGTCTGCTTGTAGGGAAACAGAAACAGCAGATCGATATCGGAAAAGGGCGCTAATTCGCTACGGCCATAGCCCCCCACCGCGGCGATTGCCAGCCGGTCAGCGCTGGTGGGGTTGGCCGAAGGATATTCGTCAGCCGCAATGTCGTGCACGATACGAACCAGCTGATCGAACAGAAATGCCAGATTAGTCGATGCCCTAGTGCCGCTCGCCCGCCCCGACTCAAAGCGGCTTCGCACTTGGGCTTGGCCGGCCTCCAGCGCTTCGCGCAACCGCTCCAGCACAAGCTTCCGCCGGCGCGCATCATCGCGCGTGTCCGCCCGCAGCGCGGCGATTTCCTCAGCCAGGGCACCGCGATCAATGATCTCGCGTTGGCGTTTCGATTCGCTCATAGCTCAGCTATTACTGTGAACACAGAAAGTCTTTGTAGCACAACCTAGTGCTATAAACCGCCTCGCCCGAGGCTATTCAGCCGCCCGCCCCGTCGGCGGCGCGTCGGTCTCGGCCACGTCAACCTTTTCCGCCGGTTTCGTTCGCACATCGTGCGGCGTCTCGAGCAACGCTTCCAGCCGCTCGCGACGTCCGTTGCCGATAATGTACGCGACAAGCCCCAACGCCGCGCCGATACCCACCGGCCAGGATAGGCCGGCGACATCGGCGATCCAGCCCATCAGCAGCGCACCGCCGGAAGGCCCAGCACGGAAGACCATGCCGAACAGGCTTAACACCCGGCCGCGCATTTCGTCGGGCACCGAAAGCTGCACCAGCTGCTGAGTGGCAATTCCGCCGCTGGTCATGCTGAACCCCAAAACGGCCAAACACACCAACGCCAGCGGGAACCAGCTGGTCACCGAAAAGACCAAGGCCGCCGCGCCGCCGAGCAACCCGGCACGCAACGCGATCGCGGTAATGCCGCCACGGTTGCCTTGACGCAGCATCCAAATCGCCCCAACCGCCGCGCCGGCCCCGACCGACGAGACCATCAGCGAGAAGCCATCGGCGTCGAGGCCGAACACCAGATCGGCAAAGCCCGGCAAGAGTTCGGTCAAAGGCCGAATAGACAGACCCAGGATCAGCAGCAGAAGCAGCATCGGCGCGATGCCCGCATGGTTCAAACCATAGCGCATCCCGGCAACTGCATCGGCGAGAACGCTCGCGCCAGTGCGATTTTTCCCGGTCACTGCCGGCGTTTCGATCACCAGCAACACCCACACCATGAAACTGGCAGCGAATATATTAAAAGCAAATGCAAGGCTGGGACCGCCCAATTTCAGCAAACCCGCGGCCACAGCCGGGCCGATAAATTGGGCGGTATTGAAGGTGCTGGAATTCAGCGCAATCGCGATGGGGATTTCCGTGCGCGGCACCAGGTTCGGCATCAGCGCCAAGCGCACCGGTTGCCAAAAGGCGGCTGTGATACCGCGCGCCAGCGCCAATGAGAACAGAATCCATATGGTCATCAGTTCCCAGAACGTCAGCGCGGCCAGAATGACGGCAATGACCGCGAGTGCAGCCTGCGTAACGGTGGCGATAACGCGACGGTCGAGCCGATCGGCCATCACACCGCCGATCGGCCCAATGAGGACAACCGGTAAGGCATCGGCCGCCGCCACCGCGCCCAGCCAAAAAGCCGACCCGGTCAATTGCCAAGCCAGCCAGCCGATGGCGACCCGCACCACCCAGACGCCGATGACGTTGGGGATATGGCCGATGAGATAGATGCGGAAGTTGCGGTGGCGCATGACCTGCTCGACGGCGCCGAAGCCGGCCAGGTCGAGCAATCGCAGCAACAGCTTAGTCATTCAACACCGCCTTGAGGCGATATAGGAGTTCGAGCGCATCGCGTGGCGTCAACTCATCCGGATTGGTTTCGGTTAGAAGTTCCAGCGCCGGATTTTCGGCCGCATTACTTTCTTCGTCTCGCCCACTCAACGCAGCCGCGTGGAACAGCGGCAGGTCGTCGGCCAGGCGGCTCAACGCATTACCCTGGTCGCCTTGCTCGAGCAATGCCAACACCTCTTCCGCACGGCCCAAAACAGCCGGTGGCAGCCCGGCCAACCGGGCGACGTGAATACCGTAGGATCGGTCGGCGGTGCCGGGCACGACTTCGTGCATGA
The DNA here is from genome assembly GCA_013003285.1 of Alphaproteobacteria bacterium. Classification (GTDB taxonomy): domain Bacteria; phylum Pseudomonadota; class Alphaproteobacteria; order UBA6615; family UBA6615; genus JABDJY01. Next base: position 4,965 of record JABDJY010000164.1, read on the forward strand.
ACACCACATCGCCCCGCCATTCTTTGACCCGCATGGTGCGGCAGACCAGTTGATCGAGGCGTGCGGCCAGGCTGGTGAGCTCGTGAAAATGGGTGGCGAATAAGGTCCGGCAACTATTTTCCTGGTGCAGATGTTCAATCGTCGCCCAGGCGATCGACAGGCCGTCGAAGGTCGCCGTGCCGCGGCCGATTTCGTCGAGAATAACCAGGCTGCGCGCGCTTGCCTGATTGAGGATCGCCGCCGTCTCCACCATCTCGACCATAAAGGTGGAGCGCCCGCGCGCCAGATCGTCGGCCGCACCGACCCGGCTGAACAAACGGTCGACAACGCCGATCTCGGCCTTCGCTGCCGGCACGAATGAGCCGATCTGCGCCAACAGCGCGATCAAGGCATTCTGGCGCAGGAAGGTGCTCTTGCCGGCCATGTTGGGTCCGGTGAGCAGCCACAAGCGACCGTTTTCGCCGTCTCCCGACAAGTCGCAATCATTGGCGACGAAGGTACCGGCCCCATCATCCAGCGAAGCTTCAACCACCGGATGGCGGCCCTCGACAATACGAAAGGTCACGCCATCATCTACGCTGGGCCGGCAATAGCGTTGCGTTACCGCGAGCTCCGCCAGCCCGGCGGCAACATCGAGGGCCGCCATAGCCCGGGCTGCTTTGGCGATATCGTCGGCGCGGGCCAACGCCTCACCGACCAGATCGTCGAACAGTTCCAGCTCGATGGCCAAGGCCCGTTCGCCGGCGCGCGAGATCCGATCCTCTAGGTTCGATAACTCGACCGTGGTGAACCGCATGGCATTGGCCATGGTCTGGCGATGGATAAGACCATGGGCCTCGGCGAGCGCTTCCTTGCCGTCCTCCATCAGCTTGTCGGCTTGGACCGCAGTCACCTCGATAAAATACCCCAGCACATTGTTATGTTTGATTTTCAGCGCAGCGATGCCGGTCTCTTCGGCGATGCGGCTTTGCAGTGCAGCAATGGTCTGCCGGCTGGCGTCGCGTAGTTGGCTCTGCTCGTCCAGGGCCGCGGAATAGCCGCCGGCAATGAATCCACCGTCACGCGCCTGTAGGGGCAGATTGTCGCCCAGCGCGCGGCCCAATCGTTCGACCACCACATCATGAACGCCGAGTTGGTCGCGCAACGCCTCCAATTCGGCCGGCGCCACTGCCTCTTGCAAGTGGCCCGCTAGAGTTCCCGCGCCGGACAGGCCGGCGCGCAACGCCGCCAGGTCGCGAGGGCCCCCGCGACCGAGGCCGAGCCGCGACAGGGCGCGCTCCATATCGGGGCACTCACGCAAACAAATGCGCACATCCTCGCGCAGCGCCGGCGCCTCGATAAAACAGGAGATCAGATCGAGCCGGCCGATGATGGCGCCCACATCGGTGAGCGGTGCGGTGAGGCGTTCCGCCAGCAGCCGCGCCCCGGCGCCGGTCACCGTCCGGTCGATCACCGCCAACAGTGATCCGGCACGCGCACCAGCCAATGTCTGCGTGAGTTCGAGATTACGCCGGGTCGCCGGGTCGATCTCCATGACCCCGCCGGCGACGCCAGGCGGCGGCAACATCTGCGGGCGCGCCAGCCGCGGCATTCGGTCGACCTGGGTGAGCGACAGATAATCGAGCAACGCGCCGGCCGCCGCCGTTTCGGCCCGGCCCGGTGCCCCGAAGGATTCCAACGTAGCAACCCCGTAATAGCCGGTGAGCCGGCGCTCGGCGTTGGCGGAATCGAAGCGACTGGTGGGTAGCGGTGTCATCACGTCGCGCAGCTCAGCCCAGGTTTCGAACAGGGCCGTCTCCTCGACCAAAAGTTCCGGTAACAAGAGCTCACCCGGCGCCACCCGCGCCAAGGCCGCCGGCAGGTTCAGCGCCGCATTTTCGCGCGCACCCAACGCCTGCAGCCAAACTTCGCCGGTCGACATGTCGAGCCAAGCCAAGCCCAACTCGCTGCCGGAGAGCGCCACCGCCGCCAGGTAATTGTGCCGGCGCGCGTCAAGCAGAACATCCTCGCTGAGCGTGCCCGGCGTGACCACGCGAACCACCTCACGGCGTACAATCGATTTCGATCCACGTTTTTTCGCCACCGCCGGGTCTTCGACCTGCTCACACACAGCAACCCGGTGCCCTGCCTTGATCAGCTTGGGTAGGTATTGCTCGGCGGCGTGGACCGGTACGCCGGCCATGGGGATCGGTTCGCCATCCTGGTGGCCGCGCTTGGTAAGCGCGATATCCAGCGCCGCGGCAGCCGCGACCGCATCGTCGAAAAACAGCTCGTAGAAATCGCCCATGCGAAAGAAGAGGAGGCAGTCGGGATAGGCCGCCTTCGCCTCATGCCATTGGGCGAACATGGGCGTCGTGCCAGCCACGGCCTTTACCGGCGTGGCGGGTTCGCGCGCTAAATCGGTGGCGGGGGCGGGCGCGCGCCGATCGTCCGCCGAAGTATCGGTAAGGGGCTCAGACATGTTGCGGCCATCATATACGACCAGAGCGCCAGCGCCGACAGGCAAGCGGTGCATATCTGGGTACATATCTTTGAGGACACATCCACCTAATTGCCGAGGTTTCACCGTGCCGGCCGCGCTTGACGACGCACCATAAGCGGGGTCACGCTGGTTATCGACAAATCACGCGCGCGAAGGAGTGTCAGGCGTCATGGCCGAGAAACGGGAGCTGAGCCAGCTCGATATGGACTCGTTGCAGATGCACAAGTCTGGCAAGCCGGGCAAAATTGCGATCGCAACAACCAAGCCGCTCACCACACAGCGCGATTTGTCGATGGCCTATTCGCCCGGCGTTGCGGCGCCGTGCATGGAAATCTACCACACCCCGGACAGCGCCTACGACTACACCGCGCGCGGCAACTTCGTCGCCGTCATTTCCAACGGCACCGCCGTGCTGGGGCTCGGCAATATCGGCGCGCTGGCGAGCAAGCCGGTGATGGAAGGTAAGGCGGTTCTGTTCAAGAAATTCGCCGACATCGACGCCATCGATCTGGAAGTGGCGACCGAGGATGTGGACGAGTTCATCAACTGCGTGCGCTATCTCACGCCATCGTTCGGCGGCGTCAACCTGGAAGACATCAAGGCGCCGGAATGCTTCATCATCGAGCAGCGACTGCGCGAAATGATGGACATTCCCGTATTCCACGACGACCAGCACGGCACTGCCATCGTCTCGCTCGCCGGGCTTATCAATGCGCTCGACCTGACCGACCGCTCCCTGGGCGACATCAAGCTGGTGGTCAACGGTGCCGGCTCGGCGGCGATCGCCTGCGTCGAGCTGATCAAGGCCATGGGTCTGCCGCACGACAACGCCATCCTGTGCGACAGCCGCGGCGTCGTCTATCAGGGCCGCGAAGAGGGCATGAACCAGTGGAAATCGGCCCACGCCGCCAATACCAAGGCGCGCACTTTGGAAGAAGCCATGGTGGGTGCCGACGTCTTCTTTGGCCTGTCGGTCAAAGGCGCGGTGACGAAGAAGATGGTCAAGTCCATGGCCGACAAACCGATTTTATTCGCCATGGCCAACCCGGACCCGGAGATCACGCCGGAGGAAGTGAAGGCGGCGCGCGATGACGCCATCGTCGCCACCGGCCGCTCGGATTATCCCAATCAGGTCAACAATGTGTTGGGCTTCCCCTACATCTTTCGTGGCGCGCTGGATGTGCGCGCGCGCACCGTCAATGACGAGATGAAGATAGCCTGTGCCAACGCCCTGGCCGAACTGGCGCGGCTTAACGTGCCCGACGAGGTCAACGCGGTCTATGCCGACACGCAACTCAAATACGGGCCGGAATATATTATTCCGGTGCCGTTCGATCCGCGGCTCATCGAATTCGTGCCACCGCGCGTCGCCCAAGCGGCAATGGATAGCGGTGTCGCCCGCAAGCCGATCGCCATCATGGAAGCCTACCAGAACGAGCTCGCCCAACGCCTCGACCCGACGGCGGCATCGATTCAGGCGATCTACCAGGCGGTGCGGCAGAATCCGCGCCGGGTGGTGTTCGCCGAGGGTGAGTCCGAGCGCGCGATCCGCGCCGCCATCGCGTTCCAGAATGCCGGGCTCGGCACGCCGGTCCTAATCGGCCGCGAGGAAGTGGTGCAGGGACGCATCGAAGAACTTGGCCTGCTCGAAGCGGCCAGTGTGGAAGTCCACAATGCGTCGCTGGCCAAGGATCGCGAAAAATATATCGAGTTTCTGTATCAGCGCATGCAGCGGCAGGGCTCGCTGTTTCGCGATTGCCAACGCTGGGTCAATCAGAACCGCAATGTCTTCGCCGCCTGCATGGTCGCCCATGGCGCCGCCGACGCCATGATCACCGGCCTGACACGGCGCTTTTCCACCTGCTTCCGCGATATCAGCCGGGTGTTCGACCCGATGCCCGGCCAACAGGTGTTCGGCCTCACCATTCACACCACATCGAACCACACGCTCTTCGTGGCCGATACCAGCGTCCATGAGCGCCCCACACCGGAAGTCATGGTCGAGATCGCCAAGCAAAGCGCGGCGAAGGCGCGCCAGATGGGCCACGAGCCGCGGATCGCATTTCTCAGCTATTCCAACTTCGGCAACCCACCGGTCGACTACACCGAACGGTCGCGCGAGGCGGTGCGGCTATTGGACGAAGCCGGCGGCGCGGATTTCGAATATGACGGCGAGATGACCGCCGACACCGCCCTCGACCCGGTACTGCGCGAACGCTTCTACCCCTTCAGCCGACTGACCGGACCGGCCAATGTGCTGATCATGCCGGGGCTCCATTCGGCCCATATCGTCTCGCGGTTGTTGCAGTCGCTGGAGGTCGGCACCGTGGTCGGCCCGCTGCTGATGGGGCTGGAGAAACCCATCGAGATCGCCCAGATGCGCTCGACGGTCAATGATCTGGTGAACGCCGCCGCCCTGGCGGCGCATGAATCGATACGCCTGCAATCCGTGCAGCAAAACGGCAAACGGCGGCGGTCGGGCAAGGCCACGGCGGCGCAGTAACCGCCAGGATTCAGGCTTGGTCCTGCCCCTGGCGGTTTGTGTTAGGGTCGCCCTCGTTCGTAACTGGCCACCTTCGACGCAACATGGCGACGCCTGACAGTAAGCATATTCTGACAACCACCCTGGCTTTCGCATCGCCGGCCATCGCGGTGCTGGCCGTATTGGTTGGTGTCGGCGCGCTCGCCGTCGGCCCGGCGATCGTGGCCGGTTTGGTCGTGCTCGCGCTCGTGGCGTTGTTTGCTGCGCGACCCCTGGGCCGCCTTAGACAATTGCAGAACCGGATCGAAGAGATGATCGCGGGCGGCGTCTCTCAGACGCCGGACGGCGCCGGCGAAGCGCTGACCGACCCGGGGGGCGGCGCGATCGGCGATCTGGCAGCGGCGTTTCAGCGGCTCGAGCGAAATTGGAGCCGCGACCGCAAGGCGCTCACCGATGGTCTGGGCGCGGCGGCTACGCTGTTCGATGCTCTGCCCGACCCCTTGGTCACCCTCGACCGACAATCGCGTTTGGTCTACGCCAATGCGGCGGCCCGCACTCTGCTGGCCGACGGCCGGCCGGAAGACGATGTGCGCAGCCGGGACCTGTCGGCCGTGTTGCGGCAGCCCCTGGTTTTGGAGGCGGTGGCCGAAGTGCTAGGCGGCGCCGCCACACGCGCCGTCGAGTTCACGCTTACCGACCGGGTTGATCAGACCTTCGAGGCCCGGGTCGAGGCCATCGCCGGCGCCGACGTCGGCGATGACGACGCCGTAGCCCTGTTGCTATTGCGCGACGTGACCGCCCAACGGCAGAGCGAGCAATCGCGCGCCGACTTTGTCGCCAATGTCAGTCACGAGTTGCGCACACCGCTCACCTCTTTGATCGGCTTTATCGAGACCCTGCGCGAGGCGGCCAAAGACGATGCCGATGCCCGCGACCGGTTTCTCACTCTGATGGCAACCCAGTCAGACCGAATGGCGCGCTTGGTCGATGATCTGCTGTCACTATCGCGGATTGAGATGAACGAACACACGCTGCCGGAGGGGGCCGTCGACCTGCATAGCGTTATGGGTACCGTAACCGATCTGCTGGCGCCGCAAGCACATCAGCGCAACATCGCCATCGAAACCCAACTCGATTCCGTGACTGGCCCGGTTGCCGGCGATACGGATGAGCTAATCCAACTGTTCCAAAACCTAATCGAGAACGCCATCAAATATGCGCGCGAGGGAACCGTTGTGCGCATTGCCGCAGACAGCACGGCGGACACGGCGACAATCTCGGTCATCGATCAGGGCGACGGCATTGGACGCGAACATTTGGCGCGGCTCACCGAGCGCTTCTACCGGATCGACACGGCCCGCTCGCGCGAACTCGGCGGCACCGGCCTAGGGCTCGCCATCGTCAAGCATATCGTCAATCGTCATCGCGGGACGCTAAAGATCGACAGCGAATTGGGCAAAGGCAGCACGTTTGCTGTGACGCTGCAGCGGCATCGCCCGTCATAGAATTGAAGCGCTTCGCCTATAAACGGGATTGGACGAGCCACATGACGCGTGAAAATACCGCAATTTCGCAACAGGCTGCCGGAGGAATCGGCTTCTTCGAGAAGTGGCTTTCGGTGTGGGTCGCTCTGTGTATCGTCACCGGCGTGAGCCTCGGCAGTTTGCTGCCCGATCTGTTCGCGTCGATCGCCCGTCTCGAGTACGCCTCAGTCAATCTGGTCGTCGCCGTTCTAATCTGGGCGATGGTCTATCCGATGATGGTGAATGTAGATTTCACCAGCCTTCGGCACATCGGAGACAAGCCGAAAGGCCTCATCGTCACAATCATTGTAAATTGGCTCATCAAGCCGTTCACCATGGCGGGCCTGGGCATCTTGTTCTTCGAGGTCGTGTTCGCGGACATCATCGCCCCCGCCGACGCGCAGCAATATATCGCTGGGCTGATTCTGTTGGGCGCAGCCCCCTGCACGGCCATGGTGTTCGTCTGGAGCCAAATGACCCGCGGCGATGCCACCTACACATTGGTTCAGGTCTCGATGAACGACGTCATCATGATCTTTGCGTTCGCCCCTATCGTCGCACTGCTGCTGGGCGTGACGGATATCGTCGTGCCATGGCCAACGCTATTTCTGTCGGTGGGACTGTATGTGGTGATCCCGTTGATCGCCGGGGCGCTGACACGCAGCCGGCTGATACGGCATGCGAAACGCGACGAAAATAGCGAGGCAGCCGTTACCCGATTCACCAGCGCGGTAAAACCACTCTCGGTGATCGGTTTGCTGGCAACAGTTGTTCTGCTGTTTGGGTTTCAGGGACAGGTCATCTTGGACCGGCCAGGGTTAATAGCGCTGATCGCCGTACCGTTGTTGATCCAGTCCTATGGGATATTCGTTGTCGCCTATACGGGCGCCTGGGTATTACGTATCCCTTTCAACATTGCGGCGCCCTGTGCCCTGATCGGCACATCCAATTTTTTCGAACTGGCGGTCGCGGTCGCCATCAGTCTGTTCGGACTTAACTCCGGGGCAGCGCTGGCGACAGTGGTCGGGGTTTTGGTCGAAGTGCCCGTCATGTTATCGCTGGTGGCGGTTGCCAATCGCACCCGCGGCTGGTTCCCGACCAGCTAGGCGAGCCGAAACGTCAGGCGCTGTCACAGAACTGAAACAATACTGACATAAATAGGTAGTGGGAATTCCTTAGGTTTTGAGCACTTGCAGGGCGGCGATTGCAGAGCTGTCTCAGCGCAAGAGACCTAAGATTGGGCGATAGGAGATCCCACATGTACCTCAAGACACTCTCTTTGGCAGCCGCTGTAACGCTCGCCGCAATCGGCGCTGCTGAAGCGCGCGAACAAATTCGTATCGTCGGCTCATCGACGGTGTTCCCGTTCTCGACCGCGGTCGCCGAGCAATTTGGCAAATCGACCCCGTTTAAAACGCCGGTCGTCGAAAGCACCGGCTCGGGCGGCGGCATGAAACTGTTCTGCGCCGGCGTCGGCGAACAGCATCCCGATGTGACCAATTCGTCGCGGCGGATCAAGAAATCTGAGTTCGATAATTGCACCGCAAACGGTATCGGCATCACGGAGGTCCAGATTGGCTTCGACGGCATCGTGCTAGGCAGCTCGAAGGCCGGCGCCGATCTCGACCTCACATTGGAACAGGTCTTCCTTGCACTGGCCGCGAAGGTGCCGGTCGAGGGTAAGCTCGTCGACAATCCCTACAAGATGTGGAGTGATATCGACCCCAAGCTGCCGAAGAAAAAGATCGAAATCCTCGGCCCGCCGCCGACCAGCGGCACGCGCGACGCCTTCGTTGAAATTGCCATGGAAGGCGGCTGCGAAGCGCTGGCCGGCGCCAAAGAACTCGGCCTGACCAAGAAAGCCTGCCACAACATCCGCGAAGACGGCGCCTTCATCGAGGCGGGCGAGAACGACAATCTGATCGTGCAGAAACTGGAGAGCAACCCGGCCGCGGTCGGCATCTTCGGCTTCAGCTTCCTCGATCAGAATGCCGACAAGATGAAAGGCGCCATGATCAATGGCGTGCCGGCCGAGTTCGAGAGGATCGCCGACGGCGATTATCCTGTCTCACGTTCGCTGTTCTTCTACGTTAAGCAGCAACATGTCGGCGTAATCCCGGGCATCAAGGAATTTATTGCTGAATTCACCAGCGACGACGCCTGGGGAGAAGACGGATATCTGGTCGACAAAGGACTGATCCCGCTGCCCGAAGAAGAGCGCCAAGCGACCATGGAAGCGGCGACAGGACTACAATCGCTATCCATGTAACCTTCCAAAATTGGCCACGGCCAATCGTTTTCATAAAAGCCGGCACGGCACCAAGTTGATCCGACCATGAACTCCCTGATTTTAATCGCTGTCTTATTGTTGTTCATGGTCTTCGCCTATCAGCTTGGCCGGCGGTGGGTGTTGCAGAAGGTCGGCGGCGATCGCCGCGAACTGCACTCACTGCCCGGGTATTACGGCGCCTATGTCGCGCTGCTATGCGGCCTGCCGGCGTTGTTGATTGTCGCCCTGTGGCTATCCTTCGAGCCGCAGATCATCGAAACGATTTTAATCAGTGGTCTACCGACTGCCGCCCAGGCCTTACCGGCGGGAGAGCTTAATCTCCTGATCAGCGATATCCGCAATATCGCCACCGGCAACATTTCCAGCCGCACACCCGATGCCGCGGTTCTGATCGCTGCCGACCGGTATAACAATTTGCGCAGCATTAGTTTCGCCGCCATGGCCGTGATTGGCCTGGCCGCTGCGATTGGCGGGTTTGTCGTTGCGCGCGGACGCCTTCAACCGAATTTACGCGCCCGACCGGTTGTCGAGGGCGTGGTCCATTGGACCCTGTTGATCGCCTCGGTCATCGCCGTACTAACCACCGTCGGCATCGTTCTATCGCTGCTATTCGAATCGGTTCGTTTCTTCGAACAAGTGTCACCGTTCGAATTTTTGTTCGGCCTCGACTGGAGCCCGCAAACAGCGCTGCGCGAAGACCAGGTCGGCGGCTCGGGCAGCTTCGGCGCCGTGCCGATATTTGCCGGCACTTTGCTGATCACGGTCATCGCCATGGCGGTCGCCGTGCCGATTGGCCTACTGTCGGCCATCTACATGGCGGAATACGCCTCACCGGCCGTGCGTTCGGTTGTCAAACCGCTACTCGAAATATTGGCCGGCATCCCGACCGTGGTTTACGGATTTTTCGCAGCCCTGACGATTGGTCCGGCATTGCGCGGGTTCGGCGAACAGCTCGGCATCGGTGTCGCCTCGGAAAGCGCCCTGGCGGCCGGGCTGGTGATGGGCGTGATGATCATTCCCTTCGTCTCGTCGCTATCCGACGACGTTATCAACGCGGTACCCCAATCGCTGCGCGACGGCGCTTATGCGCTGGGCGCCACCCAATCGGAAACGGTCCGCAAAGTCGTCTTGCCGGCGGCCTTGCACGGTATCGTCGGCGCCGTTTTGCTGGCCGTCAGCCGCGCCATTGGCGAGACCATGATCGTCGTCATGGCCGCCGGGCTCGCCGCCAATCTCACCGCCAATCCCTTCGAGGCTGTAACCACGGTTACCGTTCAGATCGTCACCCTTTTGGTCGGCGATCAGGAATTCGACAGCGCCAAAACCTTGGCGGCGTTCGCCCTGGGCTTGGTGCTGTTCCTGGTCACATTGGCTCTCAACATAATCGCGCTCGTGGTCGTACGGCGCTATCGGGAAGAATATGACTGAGCTCACCGCCATTCCGGTTCTGCAGCGGAAGCCGGACCTATCGAAGGCGCAATTGCGCCGGCGTTATCGGGCCGAGGCCCGGTTTCGGCTCTACGGCGTCGCGGCGATATTATTTGCCGTGGGCATTCTGGCCCTGCTGCTAGGCAGCATTATCAGCACCGGCTTCAGTGCCTTCATGCAAACAGAGATCGCCCTCGACGTTCAACTAGACCCGGCCATAATCGACCCAGACGGCGCCCGCGACCCTGCGGTATTAGCCGGTGCGAGTTACCGCAAGATTGTGCGAACCGGGTTGGCGGAACTCTTCCCCGATGTCAGCGGCCGCAAGGCAAAACGCGACCTCAACCGGTTGATCAGCCGCGGCGCCGATTTGGAGCTGCGCGACCGGGTGGTCGCAGATCCCTCGATCATCGGCACAACCGTGACAATTTGGATCAAATCGTCGGCCGATATCGATTCTCTCAATAAGGGCCAGATACCGCGCGACGTGGTCGAAGCAGACCGCCGGGTCAAAGACAACCAGATCGCCTGGTTCGATACGCTCGACGCGGATGACCGGGTCCGGCGCTCGTTCAACACCACCTTGTTTACCGCCGGCGATAGCCGCGAGCCCGAACAGGCGGGCATTTGGGGCGCCGCGGTCGGATCGTTCTTGACCCTGATCGTGACCCTGGCCCTGTCCTTCCCGGTGGGGGTGATGGCGGCGGTTTATCTAGAGGCGTTCGCCCCCAAGAACCGCTGGACCGACCTGATTGAGGTCAACATCAACAATCTGGCCGCCGTGCCCTCGATCGTCTTCGGGCTTCTAGGCCTCGCGGTTTTCCTGAACTTCTTCGGCCTGCCGCGATCCGCCCCCATTGTCGGCGGCACGGTGCTCGCTCTGATGACCCTGCCGACCATCATCATCGCGGGCCGCGCCGCGTTAAACGCGGTGCCGCCGTCGATCCGCGAAGCAGCCCTGGCAATGGGGGCCTCACCCCTGCAGGCCATCACGCACCATGTTCTGCCCTTGGCGATGCCCGGTATTCTCACCGGCACCATCATCGGCATGGCGCGCGCCCTGGGCGAAACCGCGCCACTGCTGATGATCGGCATGGTCGCGTTTATTGTCGATATTCCGCGCACTTTCACCGATCCGGCTACAGTTCTGCCGGTCCAGGTGTTCCTGTGGGCCGACGCGCCGGAGCGCGCTTTCGTTGAAAAAACCTCAGCGGCAATTTTGGTGCTGCTGGCCTTTTTGATCCTGATGAATTTGGCGGCCGTAATCTTACGTAAGAAATTCGAAAGGCGGTGGTAGAATGACTGAACCCGTGGCCGTGCAATCGGCCGTCAAAAACAACAGACAGCGCCTGTTATGACCCAAACCCTGCTCGAAACTCCGGCAACAGAGAGCGTACCCCCGACGAAGGTTTCGGCAAAAGATGTCGACGTTTTCTACGGCGAAAAGCAGGCGTTGGAGTCCGTTTCGCTGGAAGTCCGGGAAAATGAGGTGACTGCCCTCATCGGCCCCTCAGGTTGCGGGAAATCCACATTCCTGCGCTGTCT
>JABDJY010000170.1 GCA_013003285.1 Alphaproteobacteria bacterium
TATAGGCGTCGCGGGTGCCGGCGTAGGCGGTCGTTGGCGCCACTCCATCCTGAAAGTCCTTGGTCTGGATAACCACGAAGGTGAACTGGCTTTGGCTGTTGGCGGCAATGGTATTGCCGGCGATGTCGTCCACATTGTTAACCGTCAGTGTATGCTCGACACCTTCGGTCAGTGCCGATGTGTCCAAAGTCACCGTGCGCTCGTCAGCGGCCAAGGTCGCGGCTGAAATGGTGACACCATTATCGATTGCGTAATTGGCGATGTTTTGAGCACTCGTCACGTCGACCTTTTCGGAATAGGTCACTGTCACGCTCGACGCATCGTCGGCTTCAGTCTTGTTGATAATCGGTGGTGTCGTGTCGTCGCCCTTGATGATGGTGAAATTGTCATCGACATTGCCGCTCTCGTCGATGAACTGAGCGTCGAGGCGGTTGCCGTTGACCTCCAAAATCATCGACCCCAGGCTGCTGATCGAGGCGAACATAGCCGGATGATCGAGGCTGCCGCCGCTGACCTTGCCGGAGCTTCCCGCCACCGCGTAGACCGCGCCGGCATTGGTGCCACCCACGGGCTTGTCGTAGGCGCCCGCGCCGGTCTCGCGACCGCCGCCATTGTCGAGGACCATGGCGCCGGTCAGGGTGCTGGAATGACCGTAATGTCCGTCGATCAGATGAGAGCGTTCGTAAGAATGGCTGTGCCCCGATAAGACCAAGTCCACACCGTGGGATTCCAGGATCGGCAGTGCGTTCTGGCGCATGTCGATGAGACGGCCCTCGGTATCAGAATTGTGCGAACCCTTGGTGTAGGGTGGATGGTGCCAGAAGGCGATGACCCATTCCTTATCGTTGGCCGCCAAGTCATTGGCGAGCCAGGTCATCATGGCGCCGCCGGGCGAGCGGTCGGTTTCGTAGGATTCGAGATTTACGAAATGGATATTGCCGTAGTCGAACGAAAAATAGGCTTCCGTGCCCGAAGGCAGGCCGCCGGCCTCGCCGTTGGTCGGCAGGGTGAAGATATCGTAATAGGGCCCCGCTTGCGTGGCGGAATCCGCCGTATGGCCGTCATGGTTGCCCAGCGTCGGCCATAGAGGAATTTTGCGCAGAAGATCGGGGTAGATGTCGAAGACGGCCGCTTGATATTGGCTATCAATGCCGTCGGGATAGGCATTGTCGCCGAGCATCAGCCACAGATCGGTGACGGTTGAACCGGTGCTGGTTTTGTAGGCGTCGCGTACGGCCGCGGCCGAGGCATTGGCGGTGCCGGAATCGCCGATGATCCAGACGCGAGTCGGTTTGGTGGTACCCGGTACCGGCGCGGTGGTGAAGAATTGGCCGCTATTGCCGCCGCTCAGGGTCTCAGCGCTCGATCCCACCGAATAATAGTAGCGCGTGTCCGGGGCTAGGCCGGTGACGGTGATCTCATGCTCGGTTGTCAGGGTGGGGGTGGAGACCGTCGATGTGAGATTGGTCGGCGCGTCCCCGAAATTCACAACCGAATCCGTCGGTGTGTCGGTGCGCCATTTCAGCACCATGCTCGCCGAGGTCGGAGTCTGTAGATACGGCCCCCGTTCCAGGACTGCCGCCGAGGTCGGCTGTGCGGCGCCAAAAAGCAACAGGCCAACCGCGAAGCTGGCGAGATAATGTTTCATCGTGAGCATTGGAAATGGCCCCTACCTGTGTGACTTACCAAACTGCTGAATACCCATTCCAGCAAAGGATAACAGAACATAGGAAGAGATAAAACAGCCTTTATGTTAACCTTAATAGTAAATTACCCCTTTAGAACAGTATTCGGACTATTTGAAACGAATTACTTTATATGTGAATATTAGAATAGAATTTATATTTCGCAGTCCGGTGTGATCCGTGCGCTGTGCAACTGTCTCGGGGGCGGGTCATGATCAACATGCGTTTTCTATTTTGCCTTTGTGTAACGCCTTTGTTGTGGAGCGCGGCGGCATCGGGTGAGCAATTTGATCCGGCGCCCTCCTGGCCGCTGTGCGGCCGGATCACCGTCGACGCCCCCGCCGGGTGGGACCAATCGCAAGGCTGCCCACAGGAACGCTGGGGCAATGCCGAGTTCAGCGATTTGCCGTTGAACTGGACCTATGGACCGCGGCCGCTGACATCGG
>JABDJY010000189.1 GCA_013003285.1 Alphaproteobacteria bacterium
GGGCAGGGCAACCCGCGCATCCTCGATACGGAGCAGGCCGCCGAAGGCTTGGTCGACCGCGAACTCCACGCGGCGAGCCGGGCCGTGGCGCGGGCGCTGCGCCTGCGCATCCGCTTGGCGCCGGGCGTGAAATTGGTCTCGGTTCTGGACTCCCGCCGTCTCGGCGAACCTCAGGCCGCGCAGGTGCGCGAGGCCGAGGTGGCGATCGACCAGCGTTTGGCGCGTAATCTGGGCATCGAAGCCGACCGGGGCGACGATGAGCAGGGTATCCAGATGGTGATCCCCAACTTCTTCGCCGGCGACAGCCATGTGGTGTTGCTCGATGTGGTTGCCGACCAGCCGGGGCCAGTCGCCGATGTCACCGTGCGCTACAAGGATGTGATCAACCTCAAGAACGGCGTCGCCCAGGCCAGTCTGGCGCTGGACGACACACCGCGTGCGATTGGGCCGCTGGAACGTAACGTGTTGAAGAACCTGATCGCCGTCGAGTTCGCCAAGCAAACCCGGCTGGCGAGCCGCGAACTGGCGCAAGGCGACTTCAACGCAGCGCAGGCGCGTATCTCGGAATTAACCGAATTTGCCCGAACCATTCGTTTTGCCGTACCCGGCTGGCAAAATGACGCGGATCTAGCCGCCGATGAGCGAGTGCTCAACAGTTATGCGGGCCTTCTGACGTTGGGATTGGCCAACGATCCGGTCCAACGCCAACTGCTCGCCGACTCCCTGCGCGTTGCCGCGCACCGCAAGCTGCAACCGGACGTGCCGCGATGATTTACCCATAACGCCTTTCGGCTGAATACCGCCGGCGCTTACTTCGTATCGCCGGTCCTCTCAAAACCCGATCCGATCCACAGGAGCATTGACCATGCGAACCCTGATAGTCCTTCTTACGCTTTTTTTCAGCCTACCGGCCCTCGCGCAACAGTCGGCACCCCCCACATCCGGCGGCGATGTGCGCATTCCCCTGGCCGACTACACGGCGCTGTTGCAACTGTTGGCCAACGATCCGGACCGCGCGCTTGCCGCCTATGCCATCGGAAAGTCGAATGTCGCGGTGCAGGTGCGCGAGGTCGATGATCGCAAGACCGCCATCGTGAACATTCAGGTGCAGGTCGAGACCTTTGAGGACGAATGGGTGCTGGTGCCACTGTTGCCGCCGGGTACCGCGTTGCGCAGTGCCCGGGTCGATGGCAAGCCGGTTCAGCTTGTCGAGCGGCCCGACGGTTTGTCGTGGAGTACCTCCAAGGCCGGTACCTTCAACGTACAACTGGCCTATAGCGTCGATCCGCAACGCACCGAGACCGGCTATGTGTTGCCGCTGGCCGTACCGCGCGCGGCGGCCACCGGCCTTACCCTGACGGTTCCGGAAACTGGTGTCGATTTATCAGTCGTGCCCTCCGCCGACGCGCAGACCGTGGTCGGCGAGGGGTTCACACGGGTCACTGCGTCGGTGCCGGCGACGCCCCTGATCGTGGTGTCCTGGCATACCGGCAGCCAGGTGCCGTTCGCCATCAGCCGCGCCACCTATGCCGGTGAGTTGCGCGACGAGGCGCTGATCTGGACCGGCGATTTCGAGGTGGAAATATTCGGCGGCGGCCGTATCACCCTGCCGGTGATGCCAAGCGGCGTGACCCTGAGCGATGTCCGCGTCGATGGCGAAGCGTCGACCGTATTCGAAGAAGACGGTTTCTTCGCCACGGTGCTGCAAGGCCGCGGCCGGCATCGCATTCAAGTGGCGTTTCAGGTGCCGGTGATAACCGATGACGGTCCGCCTCGCGCCAGTCTGCAGATCCCGAAAATCCCCGTCTCGCGTTTCGATCTGGTATTGCCGGGCCGCAAGGCGGTCACAGTAAACTCGGGAAGAGGGCCCAGCGCCAATGTGGTGACGGCGGAGCTCGGGGAGGATACGAAAGCGACCGCGTTTATTCCGGTGAGCGACCGGGTGACCTTCTCCTGGTCGGCGGCGGTGCCCGACGATCTGCGCGGCCAAGTACGGGCCAATGCCAGCCTCTACCATGCAGTCCATGCCGAAGAAGGCGTGCTGCACGCGATCGGTGTCGTTGGGTATGAAATCACCCATGGCAAAACCGATTTGCTCGAACTCGAGCTGCCTGCCGATGCGCAGGTGAATCGTATCAGCGCGCCGGCCGGCGGCGTTTCCGACTGGGTGGTGACAGCCGCCGATGAGGGTGGCAAGCAACATATCGACGTGTTTCTCGAACGGCCGGTCAGCGGCGAGTATTTGCTCGAAGTCTCCTATGAGCGTCTGCTGGGCGACCAGGATATCGACGCGGCTATCGCTGTGCCGCTGCTGGCGGCCCGCAACGTGCACCGGCAACGCGGCATGGTGGCCCTGTTGTCGGGGCCGGAACTGTCGCTGGAGCCGGTGGAAGAGGCCGGCGTGACCCGGGTCGGCGAGAACCAATTGCCGCCCTTCGTCGCCAATCTTCTCACCATGGCCGTGGCCCACACGTTCAAATATATCGACAGCGGACCGCAGCTGTCGGTCAACACTGTGGCGCCGGAACGCAAGCAGGGCCGCTTCGATGCCCAGGTCGACACCTTGGTCTCGCTGGGCGACGTCACCCTGCGCGGCGCGGCGACGGTAGAGATCGACGTGAAGTCGGGCACGCTGCAGGATCTCCGGCTCACCTTGCCGGCAAATATCAATGTACTCGGCGTCTCCGGGCCGTCGCTGCGCAACTATGAAGTTGTCGCGATCACCGATGATCCCTCGTCCGATGGACAAGTCATCGAACTGCAGTTCACCCGCGAAATGGAAGGCCAGTTCCGCATCGAAGTGGCCTATGAGCGCATCATGGACCGCGACGCGCCGGAAACCGAGGTACCGACGTTGTCCGTGGCGGCCGCCGAGGTCGAACATGGCCGTATCGCCATCGAGGCGCTGACCGCGGTCGAAGTGCGCGCCGGTACGGTCGAGCAGCTTTCCAGCCTCGACATCAACGAGCTGCCGCAGCAGCTGGTGTTGAAGACGACCAACCCGATCCTGCTGGCCTATCGCTATGTCAACGCACAGCCACCGTTCAAGCTGGGGCTCAAGATTACCCGGCATAAGGAAATCGGCGTGCAGGTCGCGGCGATCGAGCGGGCCGATTACAAGTCGCTGGTGACCCGCGACGGGTTGGCGGTGACTACGGCGCGCCTGATGGTGCGCAACAGTCGTCGCCAGTTCCTGCGCCTGGCTCTGCCGCCGGAAAGCCAGGTCTGGTCGGTATTCGTCGACGGCAAGCCGGAAAAACCGGCCTATGCGACCGAAGGCGTCACGACCAACACCGATGATGGCAAGTCGGCGGTGTTGATCAAGATGATCAATTCGGCGCGGGGCTTCCCGGTCGAGATCGTCTACGCCACACCGGTCGCCGAGATTGCCGGTCTGGGTACGCTGACCAGCTTCATGCCGCGGCCCGACATGGTGGTGACCCACAGCCGCTGGGATGTGTTCCTGCCGGCGGGGCCGACCTACCAGGCCCTCGATAGCTCGCTCGATCTGTTGATCGCCGGGCGGCCGGTCAATCCAAGGCAACTGCAGCGACAGGCCTTGGCTAATGCCTCCGATGCGCTGCAGACCCAGATGGGCCAGCCGCTGCGCATCAATGTGCCTACCCAGGGCATCCAGTTTGCTTTCGAGAAGCTTTACGCCAACCAATCGTCGGAGGAGGCTAGCTTTGCGGTGCGTTACGTCTCGCCAGGGGCAAGCCAGGGTGGTTTGGCGGCGAGCGCGTTGGGGGCCCTGCTGGTTTGGCTTGGAATTGCCGCCCTTGCCGGCAGTCATATTCGCTTGCGCCGGCGTTCAGCGGTAGCCTCGTTGGTGAGCGGTGTTGTGTTGCTGGCGATCACGCTGGGCTATCTCGGTACCAGCGCGGTCCTGGCAGCAGCGATAACCTTGGCCGTCGCCATATTGTGGGGTGTGTGGGCCGCTGCCGAGCGCTGGCGGAACTGGCGGTTCAACAGGTTGGCCGGTTGAGGGTAGCCATTATCCGATCTCCGGTTTCAGCAATAGCCGACCGAAACCGGGGATCGGATCTTCGATGCCCAGGGTGCGCAAAGCGTACCAATAGGTCGCCGGAATGCCGGAGATCACCGGCTTGTTGAATTTGTCCTCCAGGCGCTGGACCATGTCGGAAACCCCAAGCGAGCCGCCGACATGAAGCAGCGTGTCGACATCGTCGTGATTGACCTCCTCGAACGACCGCTCGATGGTCTCGATGGGCACGTTGATCGAATCCTTTGGATGACCGATGCCGAGCCAGGTGAGATAGGGGACCTCGAAGCCAAGCGCCTTGTAATAGGCGCTGGCGCTTTGTGCGGTGGCCTCGAAGAGCGGCACCATCATGCCGATTCGTTTGGCGCCGACCGCGCGCAGCGCCGCTTCGGTCGCATCGGTCGCGTTCACGACGGGGACATCGCCGGCGCCTTCGCGCAGTTCCTCGCGGTATTGGATTTGCCGTTCGAGCGACCAGGAGCGCATCTCCAGCGAATTGCCGCCGACGATCAAATCAGGCCAGCAGCCATGGCAGGCCGGCAGCGCCCGCAGCACGGCCTGTTCGACGGCTTCCTGGCTTTCCAGTTCGAAGCGGTACATCTGGTTGTTGATACCGGGGGGACGCAGGGCCTCATATTCGGGCTGCATGTTGGCATTTTGTTGCGGAATCAAGAAGGCGATCACGCCGCGCGGACCAAATCGGTCGGTCATTCGATCTATCCTTTTAAATGGGCGACATTCGCTTTGTGGAACGTCGAATTTGTCGCAACCTATTCACCCGGGTTCCCCATGACAACGCAATCTACCCGGCGGTAAGTTGGTGCCCTCATAAATAGGACCGAGTGAGGACAGCGATGATCCGTTACGCACTAATTGGAATGGCTGCATTGGGGTTTTTATCTCTGACCCCGTCGATCGTTTTTGCCGATCCAGTTGCCGATGTGGGGAAGCTCGTCGCCGAATGCGGTGCTGAGGAGGATCAAGCCAAATGCGCTGCGCAGTTTTGGGCCTTCGCAGACCTGACCGGGGACAACAAATTGACCGTTGCCGAGATCACGCGCTTTTTCCGCCTGCTGGTCGAACATCAAGCGAATAAGGCTGCTGCCACGCCGCCGCCGGCTGGCGCGGTCGCGACGCCGGTCGATCCGTTCGAGGCGGTCGCGGTGACCTTCTTTGTCGGGCCGGTGGCGGCCGGGCTGGTGATCGACAATTTCGATTATAACGGCAGCAACACGATTGAACGCGAGGAGGTGTTCGCCGATATCGATGAGGGCGCGTTCACCAAATATGTGTTCGATGAATCCAAGAAACTGCCGGAGCGCGCGGGTACTTTGTTTCTGCGGGCCTTGCAGGCCGGCGCCGCGGTCAGGGGTCCACAGTAACTTACTGTTTCACGCCGCCCTTGTAGGTGTTGAAGGCGCAACGTTCGAAGCGATCGCATTCGATCCAATCGCCGGTCTTGGTGCCGTCGGTATATTGGCCGCGGTGCAACAAATAGATACCGGTGCTGAACCAGGCGCGCGCGGGGCCTTGGCGGGTGCCGCCGCCATCCTCGCACCATTCAAACAGCCCGGCATAGCTCTCGCGCAGTTTCAGCTCGGTATTCGAAGGGCAGGTCAGCGGGAAGGGCCGCATACCGCGCCGCAAAAGATCGGGCAACTTTGCTAAGGATTCGAGCGCGAACTCGCCGTCCAATTCGGACGCCGACAGGGCGCCGCCCCGAAACGCCAAACTGTCCTGCTCGAACTCCAGGTGCAGCCTGCGGTGGCGGCTTATGATTTCGACGTCCATGGCGAGGCAGGCGGTCGGATTGCTATCCGCATTCACCGAAGAGCACTGCCGAATTTCGAATATCTTGCCGGATCGTTTGGGGATTTTCTCATCGAACCAACTTCCGAATGGAACCGCTGGAAGTTCTGGGTCGAGGGTCGAAGCCGGCGTCGCAAACAGCCGCTCTACGGTTTCTTCGGTGGCTTCTGAATGGGCCGTTGCCATGGTCGTAACTGGCGTTAGCACCAGGGTCAGTATTACTAATCGTATGGTTTTTCTGGCTCTAGCGTGCATCGCGGGCGTTCGTCGGTTCAGCGCTCGTTTGCGGCGATAGTGCGATCGACGAGGGTGCGTGAATTGTCCAATAAGGTACCCAATGCGTTATCGCTGAACGCCGTATAAAGGTAGATGTGAGCCACTCGATTTTTCAACACGGTATTTGCAGTGCTCCCCAAAATAACTTTCTCATCGCCGAATTCAGTTCGAAGTTTCTGAACAATCCCGACATATAAAGCCTTGTCGTCTTCAAAAATGACGCCGAGATTCTGTGTCTCATTGATTTTGATCTCAGGAATACGTTCGTTAACGCGATCGGTTCCCTCTTCGATGCCACGTTCGAAATCCTTCATACCTCCACTGTTAAGTGATTTGGAGATCAATTCGATAAACGCCGGTAGCTCCATGTTGACCGGAGTTGTTTCGAACTGGTCGGGTGTCGAGACGTAGCCGTAATCGTCGAGGGTTTGCAGCTCACCTTTTCGCCAGCGTACGAGTTGTGAGCAGTTCGCAAATGTTAGCCGCACGGTGTTGGTGCCCTGGTTCGCAACCCGCAAGAAACCAATGAGACGAGCGTCGCTGGGTTCAAATTCCGTCATGACACAATAGCCGTCGGGCAGCTCGACATGTGCGGATTGCCCCCCGAGGATAATTTCGGCCGAGCCGGCCCTCCCGCTTTGCGAATCGGCGAGGACTGCAAGCGAAAGTATCAGTACGGCTAAATAACGGGTCATGGCGTTTCTCCAGACCGACCAACGCGGCGGTAAAAGGATACATAGATTTGCTGTCATTCGCGAACAAGCTCTTGGCCAGGCCAACGTGGCCGGGCTTGGTTATGTTTTTGTTAACGTTCGGTTGTTTGTGGGATTGGTCGAAAAACTTCCGGTTCCTTGGTGATAAGCCAAGCTCACGTGGATAGAAGACCTATCGCGTAGACAAGGTGAAACACCCACATATCCTTCATGTTTTTCATGTCCCTTTAAGGACTTAGGGGCAAACTTTCGTTGGTTCGTTTGACCCAAGTACCGAATTTGTTGACCCCAGTTGATTGCCCGACCATGCAAGCTCAAAACGCAGATATAGCCGTGATTTACGACAGTGCTTTGGCCTGCAAAGCCGTAGGGTCGGCGCTGTCGGGTTATTTCAACATTCGTGAATTGCCGCTGGAACTCTATGCGGGCGGCGGGATGCCGGAAGCGGCTCTGAGTATCTTCTGTGCCAATATGGGTGACAAAGAGACCGTCGGACTGATCAAGAAGGCGATCGACATTTGCGAGGGCGAGACTTTATTTGTCCTCCCGACGCACAATAGCGATGGCATTGCCCAGCTTCGCCAACACAGCAAGGCCGACTATTTCTTGCTGCCGCTCGAAGAAGAGGAATTTCGCGAGGCTACGAAATCGACCCTTAATCGCCCAGTTGAGAAGGCTTGGTCGATCCTTGATCCGGCGAAACGCAAGGCCCTGAAATCGGCTGTCGTTTCGTTCGAAAAATGTTTCGATCAAGTGGCTAATGGAGCGCCCATTCCGCTGGAGGACATCACCAGCAGTTGTCAGCATATTCGCGAGGCCGCCGCGATGGGGGGGCTCGATGACTGGATCGACGCTCTCGACGATCATCACGATTATTCATTTCGCCACAGCATGTTCGTTTGCGGCTCGCTGACATATTTTGCCCATGCGATGGGGATCCGCGGCGCTGAATTGGACGGGCTTACGCTGGGCGGTCTGCTGCACGATATCGGCAAATGCCGCATACCGTTGGAGATCCTCGATAAGCCGGGAAAACTAGATGCTCGCGAATGGGATGCGATGAAGCTGCATCCGGTTTATTCGCGTGATATTTTATGCGACGAAAATGACCTCAATGCCGATATCGTCGCCATGGCGGCTTATCACCATGAAAAGCTCGACGGCACCGGCTATCCCGATGGACTTTCCGGCGCCCAGATCAATGATCATATCCGGCTCACCGCAATCGCCGACGTCTACTCAGCGCTGATCGACAAACGCGCCTATAAGGGGTCCATGAGTAGCGAAGCCGCGCTCGATATCATGGCGACCATGAAAGACGAGCTCGATATGGACCTTGTCCGCGAGTTCCGCAGTTTCACCCTCGATAAGGGTTGAGGTGAAGCCGTCGGCCTTCCGGTGTTTGCGGGCGGACGCAGCGGTGTTATAGCGCCAAGTCCAAGCCGATCCAGTTACCCGTGATCCACAACGAGAAAGCCCTGCCGAAATGGCGGGGCTTGATCGCATTGTTTGATTTGTGCGGTAGCGCAGATTTACGCCGCCCGTAAATCGCCGAGGATCTTGGAGACGTTCGTTCTCAATTCTGCCGCTTGAGCGTTGAGTTCCGACGTTGAACGTTGGACCTCAGAGGCGGAACTGCCGGTTTGCTCGGCCGCTGCGTTGACGCCGGTGATGTTCTTAGACACCTCCGCTGTACCCGACGCGGCCTCTTGAACGTTGCGGGCGATTTCCTGGGTTGCTGAACCCTGCTCTTCCATCGCCGAGGCGATGGTGGATGAGATGCCGTCGATCTTGCCGATGGTCTCGGAGATCGTCTCGATGGCAGAAACCGCGTCACCGGTGGTCGACTGCATAGTCTGCACCTTGGCGGCGATCTCCTCGGTCGCCTGGCCGGTCTGGCTGGCCAGGGATTTGACCTCGGAGGCCACCACGGCGAAGCCCTTACCGGCTTCCCCGGCGCGCGCCGCCTCGATGGTGGCGTTGAGGGCCAACAGGTTGGTCTGGTCGGCGATGTCGTTGGTCCGCTTGGCCTCATCGACCGCTGTGGCAGCGATCGTGGAGGCTTCGGCGACTTGCCGGGTAATCTCCTGGATTGAGCTGGAGAGCTCTTCCGATGCCGAGGCTACGGTTTGCACATTGGTGCTGGCTTCTTCCGAAGCTGCCGATACGGCGCCCGCCTGGCGGCTGGTTTCTTCCGCCGTGGAGATCAGGCT
>JABDJY010000191.1 GCA_013003285.1 Alphaproteobacteria bacterium
GCGGTGGTCGAAGCCGGGGAGGCAGAACTCATGGGGATCAATAGCCGCAGCGAATTGGCCGTCGCCGAAGACATCGTGCAGACCGAATTGCGCGCCCGCGCCATGGCCGGCGGCGCCACCCTGGTCGATCCGGCGTCGGTCTGGCTGGCCCACGACACGGTGCTGGGCCGCGACGTGACGGTGCATCCCAATGTGGTCTTCGGACCCGGGGTTAAGGTTGGCGACGATGTGGAAATCAAATCCTTCAGCCATCTGGAAGGGGCGACCGTGGCCGAAGGTGCCATCATCGGCCCCTTCGCACGGCTGCGGCCGGGCGCCGATATCCGGGCTGCGGCGCGGGTCGGCAACTTCGTCGAGGTCAAGAACGCGGTGCTCGAGGCCGGCGCCAAGGCCAACCATCTGAGCTATATCGGCGACGCCACCGTCGGCGCGATGGCCAATATCGGCGCCGGCACCATCACCTGTAATTATGACGGCTTCGACAAGCATCAGACCGTCATCGGCGCCAATGCTTTCATCGGTTCGAACACCGCGCTCGTGGCGCCGGTGACCATTGGCGACGGCGCCATAGTTGCCGCCGGCAGCACCATCGGGCGCGACGTCGCCGCCGACGCGCTGGCCATCGAACGCGCCAGCCAAAACGAGAAACCCGGCTGGGCCTCCTCGTTCCGCCAACAGCGCCAAGCGGCCAAATCCAGCAAGTCCAAGGACTGATCCAGCATGTGCGGCATCATCGGTATTTTGAGTTCGGGCGACGTTGCGCCGCAATTGCTCGACGGGCTGAAGCGGCTGGAATATCGCGGCTACGATTCCGCCGGGGTGGCGACCCTGGTCAATGGCCGCATCGAGCGGCGGCGCGCGCAAGGCAAGTTGGTCAATCTGGAGGGCGAGCTCGACGCCGCCCCGCTGCCCGGCGATGTGGGTATCGGCCATTCCCGCTGGGCGACCCATGGCGTGCCCAACGAGGCCAACGCCCATCCTCACGCCACCCATCGGGTGGCGGTAGTCCATAACGGCATTATCGAGAATTTCCAAAGCCTGCGCGCCGAGCTGGCCGAGGCCGGCCATAATTTCGAGAGCGACACCGATACCGAGGCCATCGCCGCGCTGATCACCCGCGAACTCGACGGCGGCGCCAGCGCGACCCAGGCGGTGGCGGCCACCCTGCGGCGGCTCGAAGGTGCCTTCGCTTTGGCGATCATCTTCGCCGGCGAGCACGACATGATGGTTGGCGCGCGCCGCGGCAGCCCGTTGGCGGTGGGCTATGGCGATGGCGAGATGTTTCTGGGCTCCGATGCGCTCGCCCTAGCGCCGCTGACAAAACGCATCTGTTATCTGGAAGAGGGCGATTGGGCGCTGATCTCGCGCGACGGGGCGGAGATTTTTGACGCGGACGGCAATCTGGCGACGCGCGAAATCCGCGAGACCGAGATGTCCGGCGCACTGATCGGCAAGGGCAATTACGACCACTTCATGCAGAAGGAGATCTTCGAGCAGCCGGCGGTGGTCGGCGACACGCTGAAGAGCTTCGTCAATGCGACCACCCGCGAAGTGACCCTGCCGCCGCTGCCCTTCGATCTGGCGAGCGTGCCGCGCATCACCGTGGTCGCCTGTGGCACAGCCTGTTATGCCGGCTGGGTGGCGAAATATTGGCTCGAGCAGGTCGCGCGCATCCCGGTCGAAATCGATGTGGCCTCGGAATTCCGCTATCGCGAGGCGCCGCTGCCCGAGGGCGGCGTGGCGCTGTTTGTCAGCCAGTCCGGCGAGACAGCCGACACGCTGGCCGCGCTGCGCCATTGCCGCAAGCTGGGCCAGCATGTGGTCTCGGTGGTGAATGTCTCTGAAAGCTCCATCGCGCGGGAATCCGATGTGGTGCTGCGTACCCTGGCGGGGCCCGAGATCGGCGTCGCCTCGACCAAGGCCTTCACCACCCAACTCGCCGTGCTGGCCTGTTTTGTCATCGCGGCGGGGCTAGCGCGCGGCAGTATCGACGCGGCACGCGCCGCGTCGCTCGCCGGCGCGCTGACCGAGGTGCCGTCGCGTATGGCCGAAGCGCTCAACCATGACGACGATCTGCGCGCGCTGGCGGTCGACGTGGCGAAGGCCCGCGACGTGCTCTATCTCGGCCGCGGCACGGCTTATCCCATCGCCCTGGAAGGTGCGCTGAAGCTCAAGGAAATTTCCTATATCCATGCCGAGGGCTACGCCGCCGGCGAGATGAAGCACGGGCCCATCGCGCTGATCGACGATAATGTACCGGTGATCGTTCTGGCGCCGCCCGACGCTCTGTTCGACAAGACCCTGTCGAATGTCCAGGAGGTGATCGCGCGCGGCGGCAAGGTGGTCTTCATGTCCGATGCGGCGGGTGTCGAGCGTCTCGCAGCGCAGGCCTGGGCCAGCGTCGCCATGCCGCTGGTCGATGATTTCGTCGCGCCGCTGCTCTACGCCATACCAGTTCAGTTGCTGGCCTATCATACGGCGGTGGTCAAAGGCACCGACGTGGACCAGCCGCGCAATCTGGCCAAAAGCGTGACCGTCGAATGACCGCAGAAGCAAACACCACCGCGCCGCTCATCAACGTTGACAATCTCGTCTTCGACTACGATACCGCCCGCGCCCTCTCGGATATTTCCTTCGCCATCGACCCGGGCATGGTGGTGGCGCTGGTCGGACCGAACGGCGCCGGCAAGACCACCCTGATGCGTTGTATCTCGGCGCTGGAACAGCCGACGGCGGGCCATGTGCATGTGGATGGGCTCGAGGTTCGCGAGGACCCGCGTACCATTCACCGCAAGATCGGCTTTCTGCCCGATTTCTTCGGCCTCTATGACGAACTCACCGTGCGTCAGGCGCTGGCCTATCACGCGGCGGCCAAGAAAATCGCGCGCGACGAGATTACCGCGCGGGTCGGCTGGGTGGCCGAGATGCTGACCATCGACACCATGTTCGACCGGCAAGTCGGCGAGTTGTCGCGCGGCAACCGGCAGAAGCTGGCGATCGCCCAGGCGGTTATCCACCGCCCGCTGGTGGCCTTGCTCGACGAGCCGGCCTCGGGGCTCGATCCCGATGCGCGGCGCCGCCTGTCGGAGACCATTCGCGTGCTCAACGGCGAGGGCATGACCCTTATCGTGTCGTCGCACATCTTGTCCGAGCTGGAGGATTACTCCTCCCATGTTCTGGTCATGCGCGCGGGCCGGCTCGAAGCCTTCCGCGATCTGCGGGCCGGTACCAACGGTACCGAACGGGCGACGCTGCGGGTGCGGCTGGCGGTAGCCGATGCGCGCTTGGGCGAAATCCTGCGCGGGCAACAGGGGCTCGATCTGCTCGATGCCGGCGATCGCGAGGCGACCTTTGTGTTCCTCGATGATGCGCAAGCCCAGCACGATTGCCTCAAGCGCCTGATCGAGAGCGGATTGACCGTCTCCGAGATGGCGCCGATCGCGCAATCCATGTCGGATGTTTATTTCGAGGGGGCCGGCGCATGAACCCCGAACTCAAACGCAATATTCTGATCGAGATGTCGGTCCAGCGCCTGGTGGCGATGCCGTTTATTCTCGGGCTCATCTTCGCCGCGGCCTGGGCGCTGGAGGGCGTCACCGGTTTGATCACCACGACGGAGGTCTTGTTCTGGGTATTGGTGTTTCTGTGGGGCACCCGCAAGGCGGCGGGCGCGTTCGAAGCCGAAATGGTAAACAATACCTGGGACAGCCAGCGGCTGTCGGCCCTGACCGCGGTGCAAATTTTCGGCGGCAAATTGTTCGGCAGCACGTCGTTCGTTCTCTACGGCGCGCTGATCAGCCTGTTTGTCGGAGTAGTTGGCCGGCTGAACCTCCATGCGACATCGCTCGTGCTACCGGATTCTATTTCGCCAAGCACGATCATCCTCGACCAATCCGAAATCGCCTTCTCGGCGGCTTATGATCTCTTGGCGGGCCTGCTCGGCCTCGTGGTGGCGATGTTTGTCGCCGTCGTGTTGATGGCGCGCACCCGCTCGGCGAAGGGCATTTCCGTCACCCTGTGCCAGCTCTTTGCCATCGCCGCCGCCGGGGTGTTCGCCGACCGATTGGGCAATTTCGGGCTGACCAGCTTCGGCCGGAATTTCGGTCAAAACGCAGACTCAATCGTCACCGTAGATTGGTACGGGCTTGCGGTGCCGATCGTGTGGTTTATTGGCGCAACGCTGATCGTCTTTTTGCTCTGGGCCGTGCTGGGCACCATCCGCCAATTGCGCTCGGTGCTGCAATTCAGAGGTTATCGCTGGGCCTGGGCTGTGTTCGTGCTGTTTGTCGGCGCCTATCTGGCCGGGTTCGACTCGCTCTACCAACGCGCGCCGACCTTCGCCAACCAGGCGTTCATCTTCCTCTATGTGGTCTGGTTTGCCGCGGCGGCATTCACCTATCTGGCGGTGTTCACCGAAACCAAATCCTTGCAAGGCTACCGATCCTATCTGGCGGCGCTGAAGCGGCTGCGGTTTTCCGACATTCTGCAACACCAGCCTTTCTGGCTGACATCGCTGTTCATTCTGATTATCGCGCTTGTGCTCGCCCTCGTTCTGGGCGACGCGCAGACCGGTCTCAGGAGCGAGATTGATCGCGATTTGGCCAGGCTTCTGAACCTCAGTTCGGCATCGTTCGACTTCAAGGTGTTGCTCATTGTCGTCAGCCTGTTCCTGCTGCGCGATTGCCTGCTCGTCATCACCCTGAACTTCAGTCCCAACCGCCGCCGCGCCGATCTGGCGGCGCTGGTCTATCTGGCGGTGCTCTATGCGATCATCCCGCTGCTGCTCAACGGATTCGACCTCGACCAGACCATGCTGTTCAGTTTCTTCGTGCCCCAGGTCGGCGGCGGCCTCATCGCATCGGCATGGCCGGTCGCGCTCGAGGTGATCTTCGTGGCGGTGCTGATGGTGATACGCTGGCGAAAAGTGCGCCAACCGATGGCGGTGGATACCGCCTGACCGAATTGAAATTGACGTTGACTTCAAAGTTTCATGAGAATCACTGACCGCATGATTTAGTGTGCGCGGGATACTAATTGGGGGGCCGTAACCTGCCATTTCATCCGGTGAACTTTGGGTTGGGTTTATAGTGCATCCTGCTTTGGGAATTGAACAATGGCTATTGTAGAGTGGTCCGACAGCTTCAAAATTGGTGAAGACGAGATCGACAAGGAGCATTGGGCTTGTTCGCCCTGATCCATGATCTCGGCGACAAATTTGAGCAAGGTGCCGCCGAGGCTTCGATAAATGTAACGATCGAGGCGTTGGTAGCGTATGTGGACATTCACTTCGATCACGAGGAACGGCTTATGCGGGATTCCGGTTATCCGGCGTTTGAGGACCATAAACGAGCCCACGAAGCGTTGGCGCGTCGGGTCGCGAAGTTGCAGGAAGACTGGCAGCGCGCGCCAGAGACCTTCGATGTCGAGGCGATGATGGATTTCTTGTCCAACTGGCTGAGCGAGCACATTCTCAAGGTCGATATGAAATTTGCCGCCTACTATAAGCAACAGTGAGACGGCTGCCGTATCTGACGACCGGATAGGCAAGTTTTAGTGGCCATTCGCGCCAGGCGCCGGTCAGCCGAATTGCGTCAGCGTCACCGCGAATATGAATGTCAGATAGCCGATGAAGGCGCGGTGCAGAAACTTGTCGGACAGTCGGTGCGAGGCGCGCACCCCGAACGGCGACCCGGCCAGCGCGCCGACGGCCAAGCCGCCGAACGCCGGCAGATAGAGATAGCCTAGCGACAACGAAGGCAAGCCGATTTCGTTGAAGCCGCCAAACACATAACCGGTGGCTGCGGCCGCGCCGAGCAGGCCGGCGAGCGCCGAACAGGTCGCCGCGACGACCGGCATGGGGTAATGGGCGGTGCGTAGGTACGGCATGATGATCACCGCCGGTCCCGGACCGAGCAGGGCGCCGGTGATGCCGGTCACCGTGCCGTAGCCCCAAAGCCGGGGCCCCTGGATCGCCGCGAAATCGCCGCCGCCCGCCGTCGTGGCTTTCGGCTGCTGAAAGACGCCGCGCACGATGGCCAGCCCGACGAAGCCGATGAAGATGATCTTCAGCACCAGCCCGGGCAGGGCGTCGCCGATCAGCGCGCCACCCAATGCGCCGGCGGCGATGAACGGTACGAAACGGAACATCAGCGGCAAGTGCAAATCGCCGACGCGAAACCGCAGCACGGCGACATAGATCGAGGTGGTCGCCATCACCGCCAGCGCCGTGCCGGCGGTCAAGTGCATGACCTGGTCGTCGACGATGCCTTGCAGGGGCAGGGCGATGATCAGCGCCGGGGTCATGGTGAAGGCGCCGCCGACGCCGAATAGGCCCGACACGAACCCGGCCAGCAATCCGGCGGCGACATAAATGGCGATGGCTTCGAGCACGCGGTTTTTCTCCCTGGTGAACACGGCTAGTCGCCAGCGTGATAAGAGGAGGCACAATGCCGGGAGTGGCCAGAGCTGGCAATCGTATCCCAGCCTTTACGG
>JABDJY010000195.1 GCA_013003285.1 Alphaproteobacteria bacterium
ATATTGCACCTTGCAGGCCAATTGCCGGCCCTCATGGTCTTCCGCGCGGTGGACCTGGCCCAGCGACGCCGCCCGCGCCGCCTCCTTCTCGAAGCTGCGGAATTTGGTCTGCCAATCGCTGCCGAGCTCGGATGCCATGCGCCGGCGCACGAAAGGCCAGCCCATGGGCGGTGCATTGGCCTGGAGCTGCGCCAACTCGCCGGCATATTCCTTGGGCAGCGCATCGGGGATAGTCGAGAGAATCTGCGCCGCCTTCATGAGCGGCCCCTTCAGCCCGCCGAGCGCCACGCGTAGGTCAGCGGCATGCTTTTCGCGGTCCAGGTCTCGACCCAGATAGCGACTACCGGCCAGTCGCACCGCCGCGCCGCCCATGGCGGTACCCACACGGCCATACCGGCCCATGCGGCCACGCAATGTGGATCGGTCGTCGTCATCCGCCACGCCGGCGTCACTCCCCGTTTAAGTTTCGGCGTCCATTTCCACCAATTCGTCGAGCAGACCGGAAATCACCGACAGCCCCTGCTGCCAAAATGCCGGATCGCTGGCATCGAGGCCGAAGGGCGCCAGTAGCTCCTTGTGACGCAGAGTGCCGCCGGCCCGCAGCATGTCGAGATATTTTTCCGCGAACCCGTCGGCCGCGCCCTGATAGACCGCGTAGAGCGAGTTCACCAGGCAATCGCCGAAGGCATAGGCATAGACATAAAACGGCGAGTGGATGAAATGGGGAATGTAAGTCCAATAATAGCGATACTCGCCCTCGAAACGGATCGCCGGCCCCAGGCTCTCACCCTGCACTTCCATCCAGATGTCACAGATTTCCTCGGTCAGCAGCTCGCCCTCGCCGCGCCTGTCATGGACCCGGCGCTCGAACTCGAAGAAGGCGATCTGGCGAACCACCGTGTTCAGCATATCCTCGATCTTGCCGGCCAGCATGACGCGTTTCTGCGCCGGGCTGGGGGCATCGTCGAGCAATTTACGGAAGGTCAGCATCTCGCCGAACACCGATGCGGTTTCCGCCAGGGTCAACGGCGTATCGGCCATCAGATGGCCCTGCACGCCGGCCAGCACCTGATGCACCCCATGGCCCAGCTCATGGGCCAAGGTCATCACATCGCGGGTCTTGCCCTGATAGTTGAGCAGCAGGTACGGATGGGCGCTGGGCACGGTGGGATGGGCGAAGGCCCCGGGCGACTTGCCGGGGCGGACCGGCGCATCGATCCAATCATTGTCGAAGAATTTCTCCCCCACCTCGGCCAGTTGCGGCGAAAACCGGCCATAGGCGCCGAGCACCGTATCGACCGCGTCGCTCCATTTGATGGTCCGTTCATCTTCGTCAGGCAGCGGCGCGTTGCGATCCCAATAATCGAGCTGATCGACGCCGAACCAGCTGGCTTTCAGCGCGTAGTAACGGTGGGACAGGCTCGGATACATGGACTTAACGGCGGCCACCAACGCGTCGACCACCTCGTCTTCTACGAAGTTCGATAGATTACGGCTCGAGACCGGTTGGGCGAACTTTCGCCACTTGTCCTCGATCTCCTTGTCTTTCGCCAGCGTGTTGGTGATCAGGGTGAATACCCTGGCATTTTCACCCAGAACCTCGCCGATCGACTTGGCAGCCGCCTTGCGCACCTTGCCGTCTTGTTCCGACATCAGGTTGAACACTTCAGCGCTTGTCATTTCCTTTTCACCGTGTGGCAGGGCCACCTTGAAGCGCAGCGCCGCCATACTCTCGTCGAACAGACGCACCCAGGCAGCCTTACCGGCGACGTGTTTTTCCAGCAGCAACCGCTCGATGGAATCGTCCAGCTGATGGGGCCGGAAGGCGCGCGTGTCGCGCAGCCAGGGTTCGTATTTCGCCAGCGCGGGATCGGCGAGTTTTTCAGCCAACACGGCATCGTCGATCTTGTTGAGCTCAAGGCCGAAAAACAGCAGATGGGTGGAAATCTCGGTCACCGTCTCCTGCATGGTTTGATAGAAACGTCCCGATTCCGGCTCGGTCATATCGGCGGCGTAGAGCAGCGAGGCGAAGCTCATCATGCGCCCCAACGTCTCGTCGATTTCCTCGTACTCGCCAATCGCCTTCGCCAGCACCGCCCCCTTCAGGCCCGCAAGTTTGTCCTTATACGAAGCCTCCAGAGCCTGAGCCTGCTTGCGGGCTTTTTCGGTCGCGGCCGCAAGTTCGGCGGAGTCCCGGCCGGGGAATAAATCGTCCAAATTCCATTCCGGCAGGTCGCCCAGAGCCTTGGCGGACACCGTGGCGCGAGCGGGGGCCAGTAATTGTTTCAAATCATCCTCACAGGTCTGCTTGCAACAGCCTCACAGATAAGCTCCATTAGCGCCGACAGCAACAGGTCAACCGACGCGGCCGCGCGCCGCCAACGCAAATGTGACCGGCTGAGGGGCATGATGGATTACGCTGAACGCTACGACCAATGGCAGACCCTGCCGCAAGTATTCTTCGCCAAAGCCAAGGAACTCGGCGAAAAACCGCTGTTCTGGGCCCGGCATTACGATGCCTGGCAGCCGGTCAGCTGGGCCCAGGCCAGCGCCGATGTGAGCGCACTGTCGCGCGGCCTGCGTGCGCTGGGCGTAAAGCCCGGCGACCGGGTTGTCCTGGTCTCGGAAAATCGCCCCGAATGGGGCATCGCCGACCTGGCGATCATGTCGGCCGGCGCGTTGACCGTCCCCGCCTACACCACCAATACGGTCGAAGATCATAGCCATATTCTGACCGATAGCGGCGCGGAAATCGCCATCGTCTCGTCGGCCCGGCTGGCTGAACGCCTACTACCGGCGGCCAGCGCCCTGCCCGCGGTAAAGACCATCGTCGCACTCGAAGCGCCCGCGGGCACGGCGTCCGGTGTCGAGATCATCAATTGGCACGATCTGATCACCCAGGGCCGCGAACAGCCCGACGATACACGTGCGACCGTCGACGCCCAGGCCCGCACCGATACCGCCTGCCTGATTTACACCTCCGGGACCGGCGGTAATCCCAAGGGCGTGATGCTCAGCCACGGCGCCATCCTGTGCAACTGCATGGGGGCCTACCATCTGTTCAAAGACGGCAACCTTCTCGATCTCGACAAGGACGTCTTCCTGTCGTTCCTGCCGCTCAGCCATTCCTACGAACACACAGCGGGGCTTCATTTCCCCATATCAATCGGCGCCGAAGTTTATTACGCCGAAGGCATCGACCGGCTTGCGGCCAATATGGCCGATGTCAAACCAACCATCATGACCGCGGTGCCGCGCCTCTATGAGACCATGCATCAACGCATCGTCTCCGGTGTCGACCGCAAGGGCGGACTGTCGGCGAAGCTGTTCCACAAGACCGTCGCATTGGGTATCAAGCGCTACGAAAAGGGTCCGCGCGGGCTGAACCTTTGGGAACGGCTGCAGAACGCCGTGCTCGATAAGCTAGTGCGCGCCAAGGTCGCCCAACGGTTCGGCGGCCGCCTGAAGGCTTTCGTCTCCGGCGGTGCGCCGCTCAACTACGATATCGGCGTGTTCTTTCTGTCCTTGGGGGTA
>JABDJY010000201.1 GCA_013003285.1 Alphaproteobacteria bacterium
TGCAGGACCAGGTCGCGGCCTTGCAGCTCGCCGGCGTCGCTGCCGACGCCATCAATTCGTCGCGTGATCGGGCGGACAATGTCGCGGCATGGCGGCGCGCCGCGGCGGGCGAAACACGGCTGCTCTACATGGCGCCGGAACGGCTGATGACCGAGCGTATGTTGACGGCCCTGCGCGGCCTGGATGTGTGTCTGATCGCCATCGACGAGGCGCACTGCATCTCCCAATGGGGACCGTCTTTTCGTCCGGAATATGAGGGTCTATCGCGCCTGCGGGAGATATTCCCGGGCATCCCCATCGCGGCTCTCACCGCGACGGCCGATGAGGTCACACGCCGCGATATATCGGCCCAGCTTTTCGCCGGCGACGCGGAGACCATCGTTCTGGGCTTTGACCGTCCTAATATAAAAATGACAGTGGAGATGAAGGCGAGCTGGAAGCCGCAAATTCTCGCCTTCATCGAACGTCATCGCGGCGCCAGCGGCATCGTCTATTGCCTGTCGCGCAAGAAGACGGAAGAGGTGGCAGCCTTCCTCGCAGAAAATGGAGTGACCGCGCTGGCCTATCATGCCGGCATGGACAAAACCGTGCGCGACGCCAACCAGAACGCCTTTATGACCGAACCCGGTGTGGTGATCGTGGCCACCATCGCCTTTGGCATGGGCATCGACAAATCTGATGTGCGATTTGTCTTTCATGCCGACCTCCCGGGCAGCCTGGAGGCCTATTACCAGGAAATCGGCCGCGCCGGCCGCGATGGTCAATCAGCCGATGCGCATATGCTCTACGGGCTCGGCGATATTCGCATGCGGCGCGTATTCATCGAGCAGGAGGCTGCCGGCGAGGAACGAACCCGGCGCGAACATCAGCGTCTCGATGCGCTACTTGGTTACTGCGAATCTGCATCCTGCCGCCGGAGCATCCTATTGGACTATTTTGGCGAGCAGAGCGACCCGTGCGGCAATTGCGACGTTTGCCTCGACCCCGTCGACCGGGTGGATGGCACGGCGGAAGGCCAAAAGGTACTCGCGGCGATACAACAATCGGGCGAACGTTTCGGCGCTGTCCATGTTATCGATATTTTACGCGGGCAGACGACCGAGAAAGTCACCGCCGCCGGCCATGATCGCTTGTCTGCGTTCGGCACCGGGGCAGAACATAATAAAGAAGCCTGGCGTTCGATCGTACGCCAGCTTGTCGCGGCCGGTTTTCTCTTACTCGATATCAAAGGCTATGGCGGGCTGGCGCTGACCGATAAGGGGCAGGGGTTGTTACGGGGCGGCGAAAGTTTTGAGTACCGTCAAGACACGCTACACCGTGCCGCGCCATCGCGCCGGAAGGTTCGCAACAAGGCCCTTGTGGCGGACCTATCGACCGCTGAAACGGCGATCCTCGACACCCTTAAGGCGTTACGGCTGCGCCTGGCTAAAGAACGCGGGGTGCCGGCCTATGTGGTTTTCTCCGACAAGTCGCTGGCCGATATGGCCCAGCGGCGGCCGAAAGACGCGAGCGAATTCGCCGAAGTCAACGGGGTCGGCGCCGCCAAGCTGAAGGAATTCGCCGTGCCTTTCCTCGAAGCTATTGCGGCGGCTGCGCCCGCGCCGGCGGGCGACGACTGACCAAGCTGTCCTGAGGGCTTTCGCTGAGAGCTGGGGCGCGTCAGTATTTCGCCCATGAGATTATGGACGAAACAGCGTTTCGGATACATTGCGGCAGCGACGGCGCTGTTGTTGCTCGCCGCGACCGGCGGCCATGCACAGACCGTGTCCTTCGCGCCATCGGCGACGAGCATCGACCACCGCTATGAAGGCGGTTTTCCATTCATTGTCGGCGGCGGCGTCGCCGCGTTCGATTGCGATGGCGATGGGTTGCCGGAACTGGTGTTCGCCGGCGGGGCGGCGACGGCGGCGCTCTATCGTAATGTCAGCAAACCGGGCGGTGAGCTGGCGTTTCGGCTTGCGCCAGCGGCAGCCCTCGCGCTGACTGAAATTGTCGGCGCCTATCCCGCCGATTTCGATGGCGACGGTCACACGGATCTTGCGCTGCTGCGTGTCGGTGAAAATGTTTTGCTGCGCGGGCGCGGCGATTGCGGGTTCGAACGGGCCAACGCGCAGTGGGGCTTTACCGGCGGCACCGCCTGGTCGACCGGCTTCACCGCGACCTGGGAGCGCGGCGCCCCGTGGCCGACCATCGCCATCGCCAATTATATAGATCGCGTCAGACCCGATAGTACCGAAGGCGCCTGTCACAACAATATGCTCATGCGGCCGAAGGCGGACGGTCGCGGTTTTGCCGCGCCCCTTGCACTGAGCCCGGGCCACTGCGCACTATCGATCCTGTTTTCTGACTGGAATGCTTCCGGCGCCGCCGATCTGCGGATTAGCAACGACCGGCAATATTACCGCGATGGCGAGGAACAGCTCTGGCGCATAAGGCCGGGCGCATTACCGCGCCGGTATAGCCGTGGTGAGGGTTGGCAGCGTCTCAATATTTGGGGCATGGGAATCGCCAGCCGTGACATTACCGGCGATGGCCGGCCGGAATATTTTCTCACCAGCATGGCGGATAATAAATTACGCACGCTGGCGGCGGATGCGGGGTCAGCGCCCACCTTCGCCGATATAGCATTGGCGCGCGGGGCGACGGCGCACCGGCCCACATCGGGACCGGATCAGGCGCGGCCCTCGACCGGCTGGCATTCGGCTTTTGCCGACGTCAACAATGACGGGCATGACGATATCTTTATCGTCAAAGGCAATGTCGCGGCCATGGCGGACTTTGCAACACACGATCCCAATGTCCTGCTGCTCGGCACAGCGGACGGGCGTTTTACCGATACTGCCTTGGACGCTGATGTGGCGAGCCCGCACAGCGGACGCGGTGGCGCTGTCGTCGACCTCAATGGCGACGGCCGCCTCGATATTGTCGTGGTCAATCGCCAAGCGCCGGTCGAAATTTGGCGTAACACAGGACCCGCCGGCAACTGGCTGTCGGTCGCGTTGCGACAAGACGGCGGCAACCGCGACGCCATCGGTGCCTGGATCGAAGTTGAAGTGGGCAAAAGTCGGCATACACGTGAGGTGACCATCGGCGGCGGGCATGCCAGCGGCGTATCGGCGCCTCAGCATTTCGGGTTGGGCGACGTTGCTGAAGCACGCGTTCGCGTGCGCTGGCCAGGCTCTGATGTTTGGGGCGATTGGCATCGTGTCGATGCCAACCGCAGGGTAACGATGGTGCGCCCGCCGCGCTGAGCCAATCGCAGTGGTTCTTCGCCCGTCGATGGATCTGTTCACAAGGGCGGCACCAGACCATGTGATGATTTACAAACCCGCCATTGTGGGACGTAATTGGCCTGAGTGTCGGAATTATAAAAACGATACGAGCCTATAGGGAGTGAAAGTGATGAAATTTCGAAATGGATTGATTGCGGGTGCTAGTGCTGTGGCGTTCGCACTTGTGGCGACGGCGGCGAGCGCCGAAGGTCTGACCATCGGCGTGAGCTGGTCGAATTTCCAAGAAGAACGCTGGAAAACCGACGAAGCGGCCATGAAGGCGGCCATCGAAGCCAATGGCGATAAATATATCAGCGCCGATGCCCAGAGCTCGAGCGAGAAGCAACTCGCCGATGTGGAAAGCCTGATCGCGCGCGGCGCCAATGCATTGATCGTACTGGCGCAGGATGCCGCCACCATTGTCCCCGCCATCGGGCGGGCCAACGCCGAAGGCATTCCGGTGGTCGGCTACGATCGGCTAATCGAAGTGCCCGGCGTGTTCTATCTGACCTTCGATAACAGAGAGGTCGGCCGCATCCAGGCCCGCGAGGTCTTCAAGAAGCAGCCGAAGGGCCGCTATGTGTTCATCAAGGGTTCGGCGGCGGACCCCAATGCCGATTTCCTGCATGCCGGCCAGCTTGAAGTGCTCGACGCGGCGATCAAGAGCGGCGACATCCAAGTCGTTGGTGAGCAGTACACCGACGGTTGGCTGCCGGAGAACGCGCAGAAGAATATGGAACAAATTCTCACCGCCAACGACAATAAGGTCGACGCGGTGGTCGCCTCGAACGATGGCACCGCCGGTGGCGTCGTTGCGGCATTGACCGCTCAGGGTCTGGAAGGTTTGCCGGTCAGCGGCCAGGACGGCGATCATGCGGCGTTGAACCGGGTTGCTAAGGGTCTGCAGACCGTGAGCGTGTGGAAAGACGCGCGCGAACTTGGCAAATCCGCCGGCAATATCGCCAGCGCCTTGGCGTCGGGAACGGCGCCGGACAAGGTCGATGGTGCGGTCAAATGGTCCGGCGGTCCCAAAGGGGAGACTATGGACGCCATCTTCCTGAAGCCGGTGCCGATCACCATGGATAATCTGAATGTGGTGATCGACGCGGGTTGGATCGCGAAAGATCGCGCGTGTCAGGGCGTGGGCGCCGACGGCGCGCCCGCCTGCCGCTAATCCTGTCAACGAAGACCCCGCGCCGGCCACGAACCGGCGCGGGTTTCGGATATAGCGCTGGGGGCGCGAGACCGGTCTTGGTGTCCAAGGCCGAAGGGGGGAGCAAGCAATGACCACCACCCAGGGTGTGGCGCCACCGCGCGAAAGCGCGGTCGAACGGTTTTTCCGCGTCTCCGAACTCGACAGCCGCATGCTGGCGATGGTCATCGCCGTTATTGTGATCTGGGTCGCCCTCGACCTGCTGACCGGCGGCATTTTTCTCACCGCCCGAAATCTGTTCAATCTGGCCGTTCAGTCGTCCGTCGTCGGCATCATGGCGACCGGCATGGTGCTGGTCATCGTGGCCCGTCATATCGACCTATCGGTGGGCTCGATCCTGGGGTTCACCGGCATGGTGATCGCCTTCCTGCAGGTCGAGGTGTTCGCCATCGGCACGCTCTGGGGCTGGCCGCTGGCGATTCTCGCCGGCATTGCCGTCGGTGCCGCGGTCGGCGCCTGGCAGGGGGCGTGGGTCGCCTATGGCGGGGTGCCCGCCTTCGTCGTTACCCTGGGCGGGTTGTTGATGTTTCGCGGCGCAACCTGGCTGGTGACCCAGGGCCGCACGGTGGCGCCGCTTGACCCGACCTACCAGCTTCTCGGCGGCGGCATCGATGGTTCGATCGGCGCGACCTGGAGCTGGATCCTCGGTCTTGCGGCGATTGCCGTCATGGTGTGGTGGTCGCTCTCGGCGCGGCGTAAGCGGGCGCAATACGGGTTCACCGTCAAGCCGATCTGGATCGAGCTGGCGATCCTGATCCTGCTCGCCACCGCCATTGTTGCCTTCGTCTCGGTGATGAACGCCTATAACAAGCCGCGTACCGAAATTCCCCGCGGTATCCCGGTGCCGGTGTTGATCTTAATCGCCACGGTATTGGTCATGACCTTCGTGACCAAGGCGACCAAGTTCGGCCGCTATGTGTTCGCCATGGGCGGCAATCCGGAGGCAACGGAGCTCTCGGGCGTCAACGTCAAGCGCACCACGGTGATGATTTTCGTGGTCATGGGGATTTTATGTTCCATCGCGGCGGTGGTACAGACAGCGCGCCTCAACGCCGGTACCAATTCGCTGGGCAATCTCGCCGAACTTAGCGTCATCGCGGCGGCGGTGATCGGCGGCACCTCGCTCGCCGGTGGGGTCGGCACCATTGTCGGCGCCATCCTCGGCGCGGTCATCATGCAGAGTCTCGATAACGGCATGGTGCTGATGAGCGTGTCGAGCGCCATGCGCCAGGTGATCATCGGCCTTGTGCTGATCGGCGCGGTTGGGCTCGACGTTTATTACAACCGCCGGCGTCGCTAGGGAGGGTCGATTATGTCGCAAACGCCTCTGGTCGAGATGCGCAATATCTACAAACGCTTCGGCGGCGTGCATGCGTGCGAGGATGTGTCGATCGATCTCATGGCCGGCGAAGTGGTTGGCCTGCTCGGCCATAATGGCGCCGGCAAGTCGACCCTGATGAAGATACTGTCCGGCGCCTACCCCGCTGATGCCGGCGAGATTTATGTGGACGGCAAGTTGGCGAGTATCTCGACTCCGCGCGACGCCCAGGATCTCGGTATCGAGACGATCTACCAGACCCTGGCCCTGGCCGATAATCTGGATGCGCCGGCCAATATGTTTCTCGGCCGCGAAATCATGACGCGATTTGGCACCCTGAACGACGATGCCATGGAGCATGAAGCGCGTAAAGTGATCGCCCGGCTCAACCCCAACT
>JABDJY010000188.1 GCA_013003285.1 Alphaproteobacteria bacterium
CTGCATACCCTGCTTGCCACTACTTGCGGCTCACGGGTCGGGCACTTACTTTGATTACGGGCGGTTTCTGGTTGGTGCGTTAGCACTCTTGTCCCGGGGACCTTACTCATCGATAGGGAGCTGTCCCTGCCGGGATCGAGGTCTCGATCATACGGCGCCCACCTGCTTGAAGCAGGTCTCGGTGGACTCGTCTTGCCGACGGCTGTACTGGGGCCGCCCACCCGTCCTCTAATTGATACTTGAAAGCGCAGGACCGTCATCGCCGCTACGTCCGACTCCCCTATAAGAAACGCGAAGGCATTGCTACGCGCCGCCGCGCGGGCCGACCGGGACGCGCTGCAATCGGGATTAGGGGCCGCATCGGCTACCGGATTAGTCGCCCGCTTTTCCAGCACGCCGGGCCTCCGCGCCTTGATGTCGCCGACGAATACCATCGCGGGCTATATGCCGATCGGGAGTGAGTTGGATTGCCTACCATTGCTGAACCGCTTGGATCAGGCGGGGGTGCCGCTGTGCCTACCGGTGGTCATAGAGCCCGAAGCGCCGTTGATCTTTCGCCGATGGGTGCCGGGCGATCCCTTGGTCACCGGTTCATTTGGCATATCCGAACCGCTCGCCACGGCACCTGACGTGTCGCCGGACGCGTTGCTTGTGCCCATGCTGGCCTTCGATCGGCAGGGAAATCGGCTGGGCTATGGCGGTGGTTACTACGACCGCACCCTCAAGGCGTTGCGCGCCGCCGGGCCGGTTATCGCGATTGGGGTTGCATTTGCCGGGCAGCTTCGTGACAAGGTCCCTGTTGCCGAAGGCGATCAACCTCTCGACTGGATCCTGACCGAGATTGGCGCCACGCCCATTGCCGATGGGTCGATCGGCCCGCGTCCTGTAGGAACACCTTAGATGAAAATCCTGTTTTGCGGAGACGTGGTGGGTCGGGCCGGACGCGATGTGGTGGTCGAAAATCTGCCCGACCTGCGCCAGCGTTTGGCGCTCGACTTCATCATCGTCAATGGCGAGAACGCCGCCCATGGCTTTGGCATTACCGATAAGATTTGCGCCGACCTTTATGAAGCCGGCGCTGATGTGGTCACCACCGGCAATCACGTCTGGGATCAGCGCGATATTATCGGCCAAATCGACAATGATCCCCGCCTGTTGCGGCCGCTGAATTTCCCGGCCGGCACGCCGGGGCGCGGCGCCCATGTTTACGAGGCGACCCGGGGACGACGCGTTCTGGTGGTCAATGTGATGTGCCGGTTGTTTATGGATCCGCTCGACGATCCCTTCCCGGCGCTCGACAAGGTGTTGCGCGACCATCCGCTCGGCGGCGCGATCGATGCCATTGTGATCGACGTTCATGGCGAGGCGTCGTCGGAGAAAATGGCCATGGGGCACGCCTTCGATGGCCGGGCCAGCCTGATCGTTGGCACCCACACCCATGTGCCCACGGCGGATGCGCAAATTCTTGGCGGCGGCACGGCGTACCAGACCGATGCCGGCATGTGCGGCGATTATGATTCGGTGATCAGCATGCAGAAGGCCCCGGCGATCGCGCGGTTCCGCCGGAAAATGCCCGGCGAACGGCTCAGCCCGGCGTCGGGACAGGCCGATCTCTGCGGCACCTATATTGAAACCGACGACAGTACCGGGTTGGCGCGTTACGTGGCGCCGGTTCGTCTCGGCGGGCGCCTGGCCCCGGCATGGCCCGATGAGGCGAGCGATTAGCGCTTTTCGGCGCATTTAATTATCACAGGGTGATCAACGCGAAGCACTCGCACCGGCCACCATATATGGTGTATAAGCACACGAAATTCGCATAACTTAGAGAGTGTAGGGGCCATGGCAGGCCATTCCCAATTCAAAAACATCATGCACCGCAAGGGTGCGCAGGACAAAAAGCGAGCTAAGCTGTTCGCAAAATTGGCGCGTGAGATCGAGGTCGCGGCCCGCATGGGCATGCCCGATCCGGCCCAAAACCCTCGCCTGCGTTCCGCCGTCGTGGCGGCGCGCAGCGCCAATATGCCGAAAGACCGTATCGAGCGGGCGATCAGCAAGGCGTCCGGCGGCGATGATGGCGCGGTCTATGAGGAGATCCGCTACGAGGGCTACGGCCCCCATGGCGTCGCGCTGATCGTCGATGCGCTGACCGACAATCGCAACCGGACGGCCTCGGAGGTGCGTTCGGCATTCTCCAAGTTCGGTGGCAATCTGGGCGAGACCAACAGCGTCTCCTTCATGTTCGACCGGGTCGGCCAGATTATTTATGGCGCCGACGCCGCCGATGCCGACGCCATGTTCGAGGCCGCGCTCGAGGCCGGCGCGCAGGACGTCAATAGCTCGGCGAATGGCCATGAAATTACCTGCGACCCGAACGATTTCGGCCAGGTGGTCGAGACCCTGGAATCAAGCTTCGGGGCGCCGGAATCGGCCGGCCTGACCTGGCAGCCGCAGAACACCATCGACGTTGATGTCGAGGCGGCGCAGACATTGGTGAAACTGATCGACGCGCTGGAAGATGGCGACGACGTGCAGAACGTGTCGGCGAACTTCGAGATGAGCGACGAAGTGATGGCGCAGCTGGCCGACTAGGCTCGCGGCGAAAACCGTGCGCAAGCACGTGGAGGCAAATCAATGCTGTTGCTGGGGCTGGACCCGGGGCTGCGCAATACTGGTTGGGGCGTGATCGAAACCGACGCCAACCGGTTGCGCCATGTCGCTAACGGTGTGGTGCGGCCGGGCACCGGCCCGCTGGCCGACCGTTTGCTGCGCTTACATGAAGGTCTGACGCAGGTCGTCGCGGAATTTCATCTCGACGGTGCGGCGGTCGAGGAGACGTTCGTGAACCGGGACGGGAAGGCGACGCTTAAATTAGGTCAGGCGCGCGGCATCGTCATGTTGGTGCCCGCTCAGGCCGGGCTGCCGGTCGCCGAATATCCCGCCAATACCATCAAGAAAAGCGTCGTCGGTTATGGCCATGCGGACAAGACGCAGATCGGCCACATGATCTCGGTGTTGCTGCCGGGGTCGGTTGTGGACTCCGCCGATGCTGCCGATGCGCTCGCCGTCGCGGTCTGCCACGCCCACCATTTGGCGACGGCGGTTCGCCTGGAGGCCGCCCAATGATTGCCCGCCTGAAAGGCATTATCGATGAATTGGGGCCGGACTGGCTGGTGGTCGATGTGTCGGGGGTGGGCTATTTGGTACACTGCCCGGCGCGCACCATAAATGGGCTGCCCGGTCTGGGCGCGCCCACCGAGCTGCATATCGAGACCCATGTGCGCGAGGCGCAAATCTCGCTGTACGGTTTCGCCGAAGGGCGCGAGCGCGAATGTTTTCGCCTGCTCACCACGGTGCAAGGCGTCGGCGCCAAAGTCGCGCTGGCCAT
This sequence comes from Alphaproteobacteria bacterium, assembly GCA_013003285.1. GTDB lineage: Bacteria > Pseudomonadota > Alphaproteobacteria > UBA6615 > UBA6615 > JABDJY01. The sequence goes on from JABDJY010000188.1 coordinate 3,386, forward strand.
ATTGGGGTCGCTGTCGCCCGATCAACTGGTTGAAGCCATTCTGGCGCAGGACAAGGCGCAACTCTCGCGCGCCGATGGGGTCGGCCCGCGCTTGGCCGCGCGTCTGCTGACCGAACTAAAAGACCGCATCCTGACCGTCGCCGGCGGCCTCCATGTGGTTTCCACCGACCAGCCGGCGCCGGCGTCGATGCAAGCGAGCGAGGCCGGCGGCTCCGACGGTGTGACCGCCGATGCGATTTCCGCTTTGGTCAATTTGGGCTATGGCCGCGCCGAGGCGTTCGGTGCGGTGACCCGGGCGATGTCCACACCCGATGATGCGAGCTCGCTGGAAGCGCTCATCCCGGCGGCGTTGAAGGAGCTTGGTCAGTGAGCGATATGGTTGCCGACGGGGCGCCGGGCCGGTTGGTCGATGCAGCAGTTGCGCCCGACGATGGCCCCGAAGCCAGTTTGCGACCGCAAACATTAGGCGAATTCGTCGGCCAACGCACCCTATGCGATAATCTGGCGGTGTTCGTCGCCGCTGCGCGGCAACGGGGCGAGCCGATCGATCACGTGCTGCTCCATGGCCCGCCGGGCCTGGGCAAGACCACATTGGCGCGCATCGTGGCGCAGGAGCTCGGTGTCGGCTTTCGCGCGACCTCCGGGCCGATCATCACCAAGGCGGGCGATCTGGCGGCGGTGCTGACCAATCTGCAGCCGCGCGACGTTCTGTTCATCGACGAAATCCACCGCCTCAATCCGGCCGTCGAGGAAGTGCTTTATCCGGCGATGGAAGATGGCGAGCTGGATCTGATGATCGGTGAGGGGCCGGCGGCCCGCTCGGTGCGTATCGAATTGCAGCCCTTCACCCTGGTCGGCGCCACCACCCGGTTAGGCCTGTTGACGACCCCATTGCGCGACCGGTTCGGCATCAATATGCGTCTGGAATTTTATTCGCCCGACGAGCTGATTTCGATTGTCCAACGCAATGCCGCCCTGCTCGATCTGCCGCTCACCGATGCCGGCGCGTCTGAAATCGCCAACCGGGCGCGCGGGACGCCGCGGGTCGCCGGTCGGCTGCTGCGCCGGGTGCGCGATTTCGCCGTCGTCGAAGACAGCTTGCCAGTGGATAAAGAGGTCGCCGACCGGGCGCTGACGCGGCTGGAAGTCGATAGCCGTGGCCTCGATTCCATGGATCGCCGTTATATGCGCCAGATCATCGAACATTACGCCGGCGGCCCTGTCGGCATCGAGACCATCGCGGCCGCCCTGTCGGAGGAACGCGACACATTGGAAGATGTGGTCGAGCCGTTTCTCATGCAGCAGGGCTTCCTGCAACGCACCCCGCGCGGGCGCATGATCACCGCCGGCGCCTACCGCCATCTCGGGCTGGAGGCGCCCGATCTCCCCCCAAACGATCTTTTGGACGGCCACAACGTTGCCACAAATGATTCTCATAATTTCGGTATAGGCGACGATGGCGTCGACTGACGACCGGAATAGGGTGACCGATGGCGATCAAAATTCTCCGCGCGAGAGCTCTCGCGGGTGGTTCGAAGATGGCGAGCATGTGCTGCCGCTGCGGGTCTATTACGAGGATACCGACGCTGCCGGAATCGTCTACTACGCCAACTATCTTAAATTTGCCGAACGGGCGCGCACGGAGATGATCCGCTGCCTGGGCGTCGAACACCGTCCGCTGATGGCCGGGGCGGGGGTGGCTTTTGCGGTGCGTAGTTGTGCGGCGGAGTATCTGCAACCGGCCCGCCTGGACGACCGCATCGTGGTTCGCACGCGCATCGACAAGGCCGGCGGCGCGACGCTCAACGCGACCCAGCGTGTCTTCCGTGTCGACGGTGATGACGGCGAGACCGAGCTAGTTGAATTGAAAATCCGTTTGGCCTGTATCGATAAAAATCAGCGGCCGGCGCGCATGCCGGCCGATATTCGCAAAGCCGTTGCCGCACTTATGGCGAACTAGTGCAACCGAGATCTAAAAGACTTTAGCAAGAGGACAATCTCAAAGGATGGAACCAAATATCATTGATACGGTCACGGTGACGGGGGGCGCCATCGTGACCGATTTTTCGGTGTGGTCGCTGTTCCTGCGATCGGACGTTGTCATCAAATTGGTGATGGTGGTGTTGTTTGTCGCCTCGTTCTGGTCGTGGACCATTATCATCGATAAGTGGCTGCGGGTCCGCCGGTTGGAACGCGAAGCGCGCCGCTTCGAGGAAAGCTTCTGGTCGGGCGGCTCGCTCGACGAGCTTTACGAGAGCTATGGCGCCAAGCCGCGCGATCCCATGTCGGCGGTTTTCGCCGCCGCCATGACCGAATGGCGGCGCTCGACCGAGCGCGGCCTATCGACCACGGTGGCGCTGCGCACCAATCTGCAAGACCGCATCGAGCGGGTGATGGATGTGACCCTGGGCCGCGAGATGGAGCGTATCGAACGCTATATGGTGTTTCTCGCCTCGGCTGGCGCGACGGCCCCGTTCATCGGACTGTTCGGCACCGTGTGGGGCATCATGAACAGCTTCCAGGCGATCGCCGTGGCCAAGGATACCAGCCTGGCCGTCATCGCACCGGGTCTGGCGGAAGCGCTATTCACCACCGCCATGGGCCTGATCGTCGCGATCCCGGCGGTGGCGGCCTACAATAAATTCAGCACCGATATGAACCGCTACGCCCAACGCCTCGACGGTTTCGCGGCCGAGTTCACCGCCATCCTGTCGCGTCAGCTGGAAGAGGCGAAATAGCGATGGCGCGCCGCCACATCAGGTCGAATTTGCGCCGGCCCAACAATGGACCGGTGACCGATATCAACGTCGCGCCGTTTGTCGATGTGATGCTGGTGCTGGTGATTATCTTCATGGTCGCCGCGCCGCTGTTGAATATCGGCGTGCCGGTCGATCTGCCGAAGGCGACCCTCAAGCCGCTCAACGAAAATCAGGACCCGTTGGTGGTCACCGTCGATGCCGAGGGCAATATCTTCATCCAGGAAGCTGCGGTGCCGCAAGAGGCGCTGGTCGCGCGCCTTGCTGCGTTGACCCAGGCCAATCCCGATCTGCGTATTTTTGTGCGCGGCGACCGCGCCATCAGTTACGGCCGGGTCATTCAGGTCATGGGCATGATCTCGCAAGCCGGGTTCACCAAGGTCGCGTTGATCGCCGAGGCGCCATTGCCCGGCGAAAGCACGCAGTGAGCCGAGACGGATAAGACGGACATGATGGGCTTCACCAAAATGCGCAGCGGGGTTTTCGCCTCCATCAGCGCCCACCTGTTGGTGGTGGTGATCGCCCAATTCGGTCTGCCCCATTTGTTCAGCGAGCCGCCGGTTGCGGTCACTATCATCCCGGTCGAACTGATCCTGGACGATGTGAACGCGCCGCCGCCGCCGGCGACACCCGAGCCCGAGTCCGAACCGGAAGTCGCCAAGCCGCCGCCACCCCCGCCAGAGCCCGAGCCGGAACCGCCGGCCGAGCCGGAAGTGGTCGAAGCGCCGCCACCGCCGCCCGAAATTCCGAAACCGCCGAAAAAAGAACCGCCGAAGGAGCCGGAGCCGGAGAAGGTCAAACCGAAACCTTCGCCCCTGGCGAAAGCGAAACCACAATCGAAACCCAAGCCGCCAAGGCCGCCGAAGCC
>JABDJY010000242.1 GCA_013003285.1 Alphaproteobacteria bacterium
CACGTGGTCGATTGTCTGGCCGTCAGCGAAGGGATGGCGTGCAACGAGATTTGCGTCCTCCTGCCAACATCGCCGTTGCGCCTGCCCAGCGATATCGGCGCGGCCATCGAGCTGTACCGACAGAAAGACGCGCAAGCGGTGATCTCGGTGGTTGAAGCGAAACCGGTAGAATGGTTGCATAATATGGACAATGACGGCTGTTTGCAGCCTGTTGTCGCCAGCAAACAGCTCGATAATCGCCAAGACTATGCGCCGATTTATTTGCCCAACGGGTCGATCTACGTGTTTGACGTCGAGACTTTGCGCCGCACGCGCCATTATATTGGAACCCGGTCGTTCGGATATCTGATGCCGGTTGAACGTTCTGTCGATATCGACACGGAAGCCGATTTCCTGGCCGCCGAAGCTCTCATGAACAATCGATTGCAGGATCATGAAGATTGCGATTTGCGCCGCGCTGTATGAGGCCGGGCGGCCGTTTCTGGCCGACTTTGTGCGGTCGCTACGCGTCGCGTCGGTCGGTCACGACGCTATATTCGTCGCCGCTATCGATGGCCTGGAAAACCCGGGCGAAGCTCTCGCGGATTTAGAGCGTGATCTCGATATCGTCACCGTCCATGTTGCCCCCGGCCGCACGCCCGCCGGGGTTCGCCGAGTCATGTTGACGTTGGGGCAAGCGAGTGGGGCAGACGTTCTTGTCTTTATAGACATGGACGATGTGATCGCGCCAAAAGGTCTAGAGAGGCATCTCGCGGTGTTGGAGGCGGTCGATTTTTCTTATGGAGATCTGGAATTGGTCGACGCCTCTGGTTGCAGTCTGGGGCGGCGATTTTTCGACAATGTCTGGATACCCGATCATGTCGATGACGTTGTTGCAATTCGCGATCGAAATTTCCTGGGATTTTCCAATACAGCAGTGCGTGCGAGCCGAATTTCGCCGGTTGCCTTGATTGTTCCCGAAGACATTGTTGCGGCGGACTGGTGGTTTTTTACCATGTTGATGCTCGGTGGATTGCGCGGCAGGAAAACCGCTGGTCCGGTCGCCGCGTACCGGCTTCATGACGCCAACCTTTTGGGGGTTAGGGCGCCTGGCACAGTGTCGGCGGCAATTAATCAAAGCGAAGCCATGTTGCGCCACTACCGGGCTTTCTCGTCCCTTCCCTTGCTAGCTGGATGTGCCGAGAACATCGAAAAGGTGCTGATGAAATTACGAGACTTACCCGCGCAAGAACTCTCGGAGTGCCTGTGTGGGGTCAGTTTCGAATCAGGGGTTTGGTTCGAGGGAGTGGGTCGCATCGCTCAAAATCTGGGCTTTGTGCCGCCCGTCAAAACCATCTGATAGTAAACAGCGAATAGAAGGAAAACGGCATATGGCAGAAACTTCTCTTGGGGCGGAGGCATCAGACCTGGACTCGAGTGAATCGCCGTTCTTCGCTGCAAACATGGCGGCGTTTCGCGAGCATGCGCCGCAATTACATGCGCGTCTCGCACAAGTGCGTGCGACCCATTCGCGTTTATTCATCGACGAAAATGGCGAGATCGATATCATCCTTGGAGATCTTCGTTTTTACAGCGAGGATGCTGTTGCGTATACCCAACGTCAGATCGATGCGTATTTTGAGGCGCCAAAACGACGCTTTATTGATGACCTATTGTTCGACGGGGAAGTTGGTCTCGAGAGCCGATATAAACTGGCGCTCTCTGCTGTTCTTGAGGCCGAGTCGGTAAATCTGGCGGAGCGCCGCGTCGATCAAGCGAGCCATTTCACAATAGTACTCGGTCTTGGACTGGGTCTCCACCTTGATCCGCTCATCGCGTATACCAGTTGCGTCGAGTTGATTATCGTCGAACCAAATTTCGACAATCTTTATCATTCCTTATTCGTGATCGATTGGTGCGCTCTGTTTGAACAGGCCGCATTAGACGGCCGCGCTATCCACGTGGTGATCGAAAAAGACCAAGCCAGCATCTCTTCGCATTTGCGTAAACTAATCAGTCTGGGTAACCCAGCGCTGATTGATGGTCTCTATGTTTATCAACATTACGAGTCAGGCTTACTTAAAGAAACGCATCAGGCGTTCCATCGTGAATTATCACTGCACATACAGGGTCTCGGCTTCTTCGAAGACGAGTTGGTAATGATGGCAAACGCGGTCGGCAATTTAAAAAAACAGAATATTCGAATCCTTTCTTCACAACAACTTCCGCGCGAGGAACCGGTTTTTATCTGTGGATCTGGACCGTCGATCGATGGCGATCTGGATGTAATTGCCGCTCAACGTGACCGGGCCATCGTCGTATCTATTGGGTCGGGTTTGCGCACGCTTCTCGCCCACGATATTCGCCCTGACATGCATGTTGAGACGGAAAACCATCCGACAAATGCGGCTAACATCGAACGGGCGGCGGCAGAATTCGGGTTAAGCGGAATCATCTTACTTGGCGCGGTAACCGTTCAACCCATCGTCACCGAACTGTTCGATGAGGTTTTTCTCTATTTTCGCGATAGCCAAGTTCCAAGCGCCATATTTGGCGAAGGTATAGATAAAATGGGTACTTCCGGACCGACCGTCGCCAATGCAGCACTGGTTACGTTGACGCATTTGGGATTTCGTGAAATTTACTTGTTCGGTGTCGACATGGGTTCCCGGCAAGCGGATCACTACCATTCCGCCAATACCTATATCGGTATCGGAGAAAATGAAGAATGGGCTGGTAGCGCTCGCTTGCCGGTACCAGCTAATTTTGGAGGACAAGCGCACACTGAGACAATACTCGGTTGGTCTCGAAGCGCAGTCGAACACGTACTAAAGAACAATAAAGGCATCCATTGTGTGAACTGCAGCGACGGCGCGCGTATTGCTGGTACAATCCCGATGCTGCCATGGGTCCTTGATCTACAAAATCAGCCGGTAGACAATTCTCAAATCATGGACGAAATACGCGGTAAGATGTCGATCTTCCCATTGGAGCTAACACAGCGAATTTGGCACGAATCCGAATTGGCGCCAGTTACAAAAGAAATTTTCGCTAAAATTGATACGATGCTGGCGTCTGCGGCTGCGCTTGACGATCCCGATCTTAAGTGGGTCTACGATCTGTACGATCTGCTCGTCGAAGCGAAAGCCAATTCGGCGGCGATTGGTGCTTATTTGTTCGGCACAACGTGCATGACTATTGGTAGTTTTTGGTGGTTTGACGGCCGCATCGAAGATGCACAAATTCGGCGGCGCTTCCGCGGAATCGCGGCGCAGGAATTACGCGCCCTCTATTCGGATATGGAGCGGCGGTTGTCAATTCTCATATCCGATGTCGGCGACTGTATTACCGGCCAGATAACGACCATTAATTCTGAATTAGACGTTTGACTGGATACTGCTTTTGATGCAGCGATGCCGCATCACTGCTACAGGGCGTGATAGGCTTGTTCCAATGCTCGCGTGAAGCCAACCACATCGCAGAGGGCCGACAAGGACACTTCATCGCGCAAGGTGACCCGAAGGTCTGCCAGGCTATCGAGATCGGCAACCAGACCGGCGATATAGGCGGTGCGCGCTTGGTTTGTTTGAAAGACCCATTCCGGCCGTCCAGCTGCG